>JBCBSO010000140.1:0-8540 GCA_039819205.1 Actinomycetota bacterium | reverse complement strand
CCGCAGATCGCCCTGGTCGTCGTGCTCGTTGCGATCAACGCCGCGCTCTCGGGCGCGGAACTCGCGCTGGTGTCATTGCGCGAGGGGCAACTGCAGCGGCTGGAAGAACGGTCGGCATCAGGCGCGATGCTCGCCCGCCTGGCCCGTCAGCCCAACCAGTTCCTGGCGACGATTCAGATCGGCATCACCCTCGCCGGATTCCTCGCATCGGCTGCTGCAGCGGTGTCGTTGGCCGAACCGCTGGAGCCGGCGTTCTCGTTTCTCGGTGGCGCAGCGGAGCCCGTGGCGGTGATCGTCGTCACGCTGGTGCTGTCGTACTTCACGCTCGTCTTTGGTGAACTGGCGCCGAAACGCATCGCCTTGCAGCGCGCCGAGGGGTGGGGGCTGGCGATGGCCCGGCCGCTGTCATTGCTCACCACTGCGACGAAACCGTTGGTGTGGCTGCTGTCGAAGTCGAGCGATGTGGTCGTCAGGCTCGCCGGTGGCGACCCCGACCAACAACGCGCCGAGGTGACCGAAGCCGAGCTGCGCGAGTTGGTGACCACTCAGGCGTCGTTCGAGCCCGAGCATCGCGAGATCCTCCACGGGGCCTTCGACATCGCCGAGCGATCGCTCGACGAGATCCTCGTGCCACGAGTCGCGCTGGTCACCGTCGACGAGTCGGACACGTGCGCCGAGGCGCAGGCCCGGCTGATCGACACGGGCCACTCGCGAGCGCCGGTGACCCGCAACAACAACGTCGACGACATCGTCGGCGTCGTCCATTTGCGCCAGCTGTTGGCCGACGCCGCCGCACCGGTGTCGAGCGTGGCCACCGACCTGGTGGTGTTCCCCGAAGCAGCCCGCGTGCTGACGACCTTGCGCGAGATGCAGACGATGCGCGCCCAGATGGCACTCGTGGTCAACGAACACGGTGGGGTCGAAGGCATTGTCACTGTCGAGGACCTCATCGAGGAGCTGGTCGGCGAGATCTACGACGAGCACGACCAGGTCGACCTGATTCCCGTGGTCGAGGCGGATGGCACCCTCGTGGTTCCCGGTCGTTTCCCGATCCACGAGATGGCCGATCACGACACACCGCTCCCCACCGGCGAGTACGCCACGGTTGCCGGGCTCGTGCTCGATCGAATCGGCCGCCTCCCCGAACAGGGCACCAAGGTGCCGGTAGAACAGTGGACGCTCGAAGTGCGCGCCATCCGCCACCACACCATCGTCAGTGTGGCCATCACCGAACGCGACGACGCCGAGTCGACGGCGCCCTGAGCTGCGCCGCACCCGAGCCGACTGACACCTGACAGAACACGGCCCGGCGTATCGTCAGATGGTGCGCGACGTCCGAAACCATGAGCGGATCGGTGCACGCGCCGCCGCGCTCGGGTTCACCGTTGCTGGCTGCGCCCTGCTGGCGATCATGATGCACCGCAACGGGCACACCCAGGGCGACGACTTCGCCCTCTACTTGCGTCAGGCGCAAGGGATCCTCGGGTTGAACGTCGGCGAGGTGGTCAACGACAACCGGTTCGCGCTTGAGATGTCCGACGGCAACTTCAGCCCGCTCGCGTATCCGTGGGGTTGGCCGTTCGTCTTGGCCCCATTCGTCTTCGTCTGGGACCTCGACTACGACCGGTTGAAGCTGGTGCAGGTCGCCGCGTTCTGCTTGTGGCTCGTTCTGGTGCACGGCATCGTCCGCCGGCGCATTGGCTGGCTGGCGGCCATCGGTGTGATCGCCGTGCTCGGCACGTCACCGGTGCTGCTCGGCCACACCGATCAGTTGCTCAGCGAATTCCCCCACCTCGCGGCGGTGGCGCTGGTGATGTGGTGGTACGACCGGATGCGCGTGCGCTCCGACCTGCTCGATGCGTCGCTCCGCCATCTGGCGATCCTCGGGCTGTTGGTGATGGTCGCCTACAACATGCGCCGAGAGGGCATCGTGTTGCTCGGCGTGATCGGCGGCATGCAGCTGTTCGACGCAGTTCGCCGCAACGAGCGGTGGACCGATGTGGGATCCACCGTGCGGCTGGCGATCGATCGCTGGCAGCAGGTGCTCATGCCGTACGGGGCCTTCGTCGGTTCGGTCGTGGTGGTCCAATTACTCCTGCCGAACGACCTCTTCCCCGACAACGGCAACAGCGCCGGGTTTCTCGACGATCGCTTCCGCGAGTACCCGGCCAACCTCTCAGAGCAGCTCGGTCTCGGTGAACGCCCATGGGTTGGCGTGATCGTCCTCGCCATCGCTGTGGTGGGCGCCGTGATCGGGGTTCGACGGCGGCCCACGCTCGACCTGCCGTTGCTGTTGCTGCCGATCTTGAGCGCGTTCGCGATCGGCACCCACTTCCGCGAGGTCAAGCGCTACTGGTACCAGGTGACCCCGTGGGTGTTGTACTTCGCCATGGTGGCGATCGTCGCCGTGGCGGCGCTGGTGCTCAAGCGCCACACCAGAGCAGCTGCCGCTGTGGCCGCCGTCCCGGTACTCGCCCTGCTGATCGGACACGGGTTGGTGTTGCGCGGCGACATCTCCGACGTGCGCGACTTCAACAACGCCGACCGAGTCCAATGGGGCCCAGCTAATCCGGCGGTGGATGCGGTGTTCGACGCCGTCGACGAGCTCACCGACGACGACGACGTCGTCGCCTACTACCGAGCACGAACGATGACCCTGGTGACCGACCGTCGATCGTTCCAGAGCGGTCGCATCGATCACATCGCCGAGAACGCCGACTATTTCGCCCAACGTCGGAACTCCACCTACTGGCAGCCCGACCTCGACCCGGTGCTCGCCGAACAGCTCGGCTTCGTCGAGGTGTGGTCCGACCCGGCCTGGGTGTTGTGGCGCACGCCGAGCGCTGGTGGCCCATGACGTCCTCGCTGCTAGCTTGCCGCCGGTGACCACCGACGGCGAGCTCGACGTGTCGGTCGTGTTGCCGATCTACAACGAGAAGGGCCATCTGGCGACCGAGGTCGAGCGGATCACCGAAGCGCTCCGGGCCTCCGCCTACTCGTACGAGATCATCGTGGTCGACGACGGCTCCGACGACGGATCTGCCGAAGAGATCGACGCGGTGGTCGAGGGCCGTGATGATGTCGTCTTGATCCGCCACTCGCACAATCGCGGATCCGGGACGGCACGGCGCACCGGCACCACCGCCGCCCGCGGGCGGGTCGTGGTATGGACCGACGTCGACATGACCTACCCCAACGATGAGATCCCTGAGCTCGTCGATCACCTCGACGGCTACGACCACGTCGTCGGGGCACGGCGCACCGAGGAAGGGACGCTGAAGTTCTTCCGCGTACCGGCGAAGTGGTTCATCCGGTGGCTCGCCAGCTACCTCACCGAGACGAAGATCGCCGACCTCAACTCCGGCCTCCGGGCCTTTCGCCGCGACGTGGCGATGCAGTATGTGCACCAGCTTCCCGCCGGGTTCTCGTGTGTCACCACGCTGACGATGTCGTTCTTGGCCAATGGCTACAGCGTGAAATACGTGCCGATCGACTACTTCCCCCGCGCCGGCCGTTCGAAGTTCCATTGGTGGCGCGACACCAAGCGCTATCTGCTGCAGGTCGTGCGGATGACGTTGTCGTACAACCCGCTGAAGGCGTTCTTGCCGGTCGGGTTGTTCCTGTTGCTCGTCGGCGTCGCCAAGTTGATCTACGACTGGATCGACAAGGACTTTCGACTGGCGGCCAACACACTGTTGATCCTGTTCGCCGCGCTTCAAGTGATCGCCGTCGGCCTGCTCGCCGATCTGATCGTGCGCGTCACCAAACCGTCGACGCAGCTCCCACCTGCCTGACCACCCGTCACCGAGTCAGACCTTCACCGGGGGCGCTGATGGTGGTGATCACGTACTCACCGTAGGTCGCGAGTCGGGGGCAGACCGACGGAGCGCGATGCCGAGCACCACGATGCCCACGGCAACGATCGCCAATCCCCCGGCCGCGCCCCCGACCACATCGGTCAGCCAATGAGCTCGCAGGTACGTCCGACTCCACGCCATCACGATCACGAACACGCTGGCCGCCGCCACCATTGACGTGCGCCAACGAGGCCACTCGAGTCCAGCGACGAGCGCCGCCCCGAGCACGATCGCCGTCGCCGACACCATCACGCTGGCCGACGGATACGAGCCAGACGTCTCGAGCTCGATCGGGTCCGGCGGTCGTTCGCGGTCGAGCAAGGTCTTCACCAACTGCGACACGACGAATGCCGCAATGGCGACACCGGCGAACGCCGCGGCGTGGCGCAGTCGTCGACCAACTACGAACGCGGCAGCGATGACCACAGCGAGGGCAATCGCCACGGTGGTCGAGCCGATCCACGACACGACCTGCGCAACGTCGACGAGCCAGCCGACTTCGGTGTCGATCATCGCTTCGTTCCACTCGTCGTCGATCCCGGTCGTCGCCTCCGCAGCCACCAGCGCAGTGACCACGATGAAGGCGACGCCGGAGATCACAGCCACGCGCGTCACAGCGGCAGGATGACACATCGCCGGCGACGGATGCCGGCCGCCGCAACCCGTAGGGTTCAGAGGTGACCACCGACTCGCCTCACGAGCCCACGCCGGGCCTCTTCGCCGACCGACGCTCGATCGGGTTGATGCTGTGTGCGTCGGTGGGAGTGTTCGCCGTCCAGCTCGACTTCTTCTCGGTGCAGACGGCGGTGCCGATCATTGCCGATGATCTCGATTCGTCACCGGCCGACCTGCAATGGGTGGTCAGTGGCTACATGCTGGCGGTCGCGTCCTGCCTCATCGCCGCGGGCCGCCTCGCCGATCTCATCGGTCGGCGGCGGGTGCTCATCGTCGGGGCGGTGTTGTTCGGTGTGGCGTCGGCGCTGGGCGGGGCCACATCGACACCGGAACTGCTCATCGCCATGCGATTGGTACAGGGCGCAGGGGCAGCGGTGCTCTTTCCGGTGAGCCTGGCGATCGTCACCAACGCCTATCCCGAGGCAAGCGTGCAACGTGCGGTCGGCGCTGTCTTCGCACTCGGCGCGATCGCACAGGGGATCGGTCCGGTGTTCGGCGGCGTGGTCACCGAGGCGCTCACGTGGAGGTGGGTGTTCTTCGTGAACATCCCGCTGATGATCGTGCTCGTGCTGTTGGCAATCCGTTGGGTGCCCGACTCGCGCGACGACAGCGTGCCGCCCACGATCGACTGGCTCGGGGTGGGCGTGATCATCGCCTCGATCGCCAGCTTCACCTACGGCGTCGACCGCGCGGGCGACTGGGGATGGCTGTCCTCTGGCACCGCAGCGTTCATCGGCGCCGGCGTCATCGGGCTGGCTGTGTTCATCGCAATCGAGCTCCGCATCGACTATCCGCTCCTCGACCTGTCGCTGTTCCGCAATCGCATCTTCAGCGTGATGACCTCGGCCGGCTCAGTGGCCAACGCCGGAGCGACGATCACGATCTTCTACTCGATGGTCCTGCTGCAGGACGTCGAGCACTTCAGCGCCCTCGAAGCTGGGATCGTCTTCCTCACTGGCGCCGGCGGCTACACCGTGGCCGCATTCGTTTCGGGCAGGCTCGAGCGCATCCCTCCATGGGTGGTGATGACGAGCGCGCTGGTCGTTGGCGGCGCGGCGTCGGTTGTGATGGGACTCGTCGACTCGATCGTCGTGTACCTGGTGCTGGCGTTCTTCAGCATGTTCGGCTTCGGCATCGGCTGGTCGTACACCAGCGTGGTGACCCAGTCGGTGGTGCCGGCGCGCCTCGCCGGAGCGGCATCGGGAACGGTCCTCACCATCCTCGTCGGTATCGGCGGTGTGGCGCTCGCTGTGGCAACGTCGATGTACACCGCGAACACATCGGCCGGCGCGCAGAACGAAGGTGACGTGATCCGAGCCATCGTCCTCGGCACTGGCGTCGTGGCGCTGGTGGCCAGCGCGGCAGTGCCGCTGCTGGGACGGGCGAACAGGTCGTCGTGAGCGCCGAGGGCCGGCGCCCAACGGACCCGGCTCGCCCAACGTTTCGGCACATGCTCGCGTCCCGACGATGGCCCGGTGGGTTCGTCGCCGGCGTCGGGGGTCGTCCTATCAGGGCACGGGTCGCCACGACGCGCTGTAGCGCCTGGCCGCGAGAGGCATCCCGGGGATGACGCCGGTGGGGTCGTCGGGGTTGTCGACGGTGGCGTCGAAGATGGTGGTCACCTGGCGTCCATCGCCGTCGACGTCGTAGGTGAACGCGATGGCCTCGCGACTGCCGCCGGCGGTGAGCGCAGCGAACGCGGGCCGAGGCGACACGATGGACGTGACGTCGCCGACGGCGTTGTAGTTGACGTGCCACACAGCGTCTGACTCGCTCATGGCCGTGCGGCGCTGTGCGTCGATCTCGGGTTGGGTTTGCACCCCGGTCAGCTGTGGCCAGGATTGGCCTCCATCGGAGGCCCAGAACACCTGCGTGTTGGCACCGCCGGGCTCGACGATCCAGCCGATCTGGTAGTCGTCTGCTCCCACTTGGACGTACCACACGTTGGTGGTTGCGCCTTGCGGATCGGACCACGCGCAGACCAGGCCGTTCGGAGCGAGATACACGTCGCTGCCGTCGACTGGTGGTGGCACGCCGTCGCACCGCCCATCGGCACCGAGGACGATCCCGGTGGCGGATCCCGACAACGACCAGCCGTCGGGGAGGGCATCGCTGCCACCAGGTGACTCGTAGCCCACTCCGCCCGGCGACCGATACATCAGCTCGGCTTGTGGTGGACCGACGGCGAGTCGTGCCGATCCGGAAGCGAGCCCCACCTGAATCGGTCCGAGACCGTCGATCACCTCGGCGGCGGGGTCGATCGCCTCGATGACGACCACGCGTTCATCAGGCGAGTCTGAGCACGCGGCCGTCGGGACGTCGGGTGTGAACGACCACACGACGACGTCGCCATGGACCGCCTCGGCGACCACGGTCGATGGCACGGTTCCGGGTGCAGTGTCCACCGCATAGCTGCGCGAGATCTCGCGGATCTCGGATCCGATCTGCGCGGTAAACGTGCCGTCCAGTCCCGCGCATGCCGCCGCGGCGAACAGCTGCGGCGCCGGCTCCGTCACGACGCAGCCAAGACCGGGCGCGTCGGCCGAGCGGCACCCGTCTGTGGAGCCAACAGTTCGGGGCGGCTCGTTGAGTAGGCCCGTCGAGCGACTGACCGCGTCGAGGTCGTCGGCTCCGTTCGATGCGAGTGCAGGAGGCTCGGGGTCTGCCACGACCGTGCAGTCCGGGCACGTGAGCCACGAGCCGGGGATCGGGGCCAGGTCGCTGACCAGCGCCGCACTGGAGTACAGCAGCTGGAACGGTCCGGGCAGCCACGACATGAACCCGTCCACTTCCAGCGAATATGGGGTTCCGGCCTCCAACGTGACCGGGTCACCTGTGGTGACACCTTGGGCGTTCGTGCAGAGGCCCTCCGCGTTAGCGAGCGCCGAATTTTGCCACGGCGTCTGTTCTTTCACGGTGGGTTGGTCGCCGTTCTCGGGCCCTTCGTACGTGCACGTCTCGATCTGCCCCCAGGTGTCGATCATCGGGGCATCGCCGACCACCGAACCGTCGGGATCGGTCAGCGTGAAGCGAGCCCCGCCATAGGCGTTCACCCCGAACGTGTACTCGCCACTGAACGGAACGGTCAGCACACCGGTGACATGCAGGGTGAAGAGCTCCGACAAACCGAGCCCGAAGGGGTCCGACGTCACCCAGTCGACGTTGATCGCATCGGGGTTGGTGGTCGCCTGCACCGCAGTTTCGGTCGTGAAGTACGTGTCGTAGTCGTCGGGGTTATCGAGCGTCGCCGTCCACTGGTAGCAGGTATTTGAACCGTCGGGACCGCAACTCGGCGTGGCGACGGTGACGGTCGAAGTGGGCACCGCCTGACCCGACTCAGGGATGAGATACGCAGGCGCGTCTGTTTGCGTGGTGGCGAAGTAGTTCATCGAGCGCATCTCCATCGTCACGCCCTGCGTGCCGGCGGTTGCATCGGCGTCGACCGTGAAGGTGCGTGCGTCCTGCACGCTCGCACCGCTGCTATCGACGACCTCCCAGGAGTACGTGGCACCGGGAGTGAGTGCACTATCGGTGGGCATCGTCCACCTCGTGTTGCCGGTCAGCCGGCTTCCGACGGTCGTCGTCCCCGAACCGACCTCGCTGATCAGATACGAGAACGACTCGGTGTCGCCGTCGAAGCTCAACGTCGGCTGGGTGTCGACGATCGTCGCGCCGTCGTCCGGCGCAGGTGGCGGACCTGAGCCCGACTCGAAGAAGAACAGCGACACCAATCCCTGCGTCTGGTCAGCCTGGGTCAGCCATTCGTCGGCCCACGGTGGGAATCCCGACGTGACGTCGGAGGCGGCGGCGAATGATGCACCGCCACCTCCGCCTCCGCCATCGGTGCCGACGATGCCGTCCTCGCCCTCGCCGCCAGCACCGCCACCTCCAGCAGCAATCCCGGCACCGCCACCTCCGCCTTGGCACGTCCCCTCGTAGCCGAACCCGCCGACGCCCGCAGTCGAAGCGTTTCCGTCGTCGTCTGGGGTCTCGGTGGCCAGCAACGAC
>JBCBSO010000139.1:0-8632 GCA_039819205.1 Actinomycetota bacterium | reverse complement strand
GTCTGACCCCTTCTGTCACACGTCGGAAGAATCGCCGAGGAGGTAGCGGGGGCCGGCGCCGAAGCGGGCGGCCCGGTCGTTCGCGTTGTACAGCCCACAGGTGTCGAGGCTGAGACAACCGCAGCCGATGCAGCCGTCGAGCTGATCGCGCAGCGCCGTGATCATCGCCACGCGCTCGTCGAGGATCGGCCGCCACGACGACGCCAGTCGTTCCCAGTCCTTGCGGTTCGGCGTGCGCGACTTCGGCAGCGTGTCGAGCGCGCCGCGGATGTCGTCGAGGCTCAATCCGACGCGTTGGGCGACTTGGATGAACCCCACCCGGCGGACCACGTCGGGCCGATAACGACGGTGTCCCGCCGAGTTGCGTTCGCTGCGGATCAGGCCCTGGTCTTCGTAGAAGCGCAGCGCCGACGTGGCCACGCCCGCCCGCTCGGCCACTTCACCGATCGTCCATCGACGTGCTTCAACCATTCTTGAAGTATGCCGGCCGTTACACCTGTCGGCGAATCGTCTTGTCGATCTCGGCAACGACCGCTGGAACCAGCGACAAGCCAATCACGGCCATCCACTGCGACCCGGTGAGCGACGTGGTGAGCAGCCACCGTTGGAGCACCGAGAACTCGATGGCGAACCACACCACCAAGCAGCCGAGGATCAGCGTGCGCAGGTACGGCCAGAAGGGCCCCACCCAGAACGGCGTGGGGTCGCGGCGCTGGGCGATGGTCAGCGAGATCATCGACAGCCCGGCGACACCGAACGCCATCGTCATCGACGCCGACGCCGCGTCGGTCAGCGGTTCGTCGGGTCCCCACACCAACGGAACGATGCCGACGGCAGCGGTGGCGATGCCGATCCCCACCCACCGGATGCCCGTCGCCGCGGTCACCAATCGCTCTTTCGGGTCGCGCGGCGGGCGATTCATCAGGTCGGGTTCCGGCACGTCGCCCATGATCGCCAGCACCGAGAAGATGGCCACCGCGATCGTGGTGAACAGCAGCATCCCCGGCGTGAGCGCCACGCCGTCGTTGATGTTGAACGCGGTGGCGGTGAGCATCAACAGCAGCACGCCGAGCATGCCGGTGACCTGGAAGCGGATGTAGGTGGACACCTTGGCGTAGATGTCGCGCCCGAGCTCCACGGCGTGGACCAGCGTGGCGAAGTGGTCGTCGGTGAGGATCATCCGGGCGGCCTGCTTGGTGACTTCGCTGCCGCTGCCCATGGCGACGCCGATGTCGGCCTTCTTCAACGCCGCGGCGTCGTTCACCGCATCACCGGTCATCGCCACGATCATCCCGGTGTCTTGCATCCGGTCGACCAGGCGCAGCTTGTCTTGCGGCGCCACCCGTCCCAACACGTGGAGATGCGGGATCTGCTCGGTGAGCTCGTCGTCGGTCAGCTGCTGGAACTCCGGCCCAGTGATCACACCCTCGCCGAGGCCGAGCTCGTCGCCGATCGCCTTGGCGGTCACCGCGTGGTCACCGGTGATCATGCGCACGTCGATGCCCGCCTCCGAGGCGATGCGTACCGCCTCCTTTGCCGACGGTCGTAGCGGGTCGATGATGCCGACCAGCGCCACGAACATCAGCTCGTCGACGTAGTCCATCGGCTCGCGATCGGCATCGAACGTGCCGGACTCGAACTGGCGCACGGCAAACGACAACACGCGCAGCCCCTTTTCGGAGAGCTCCTGATTGGCGCCGGCCAGCTCGTCGCGCACCTGCTCGATCGGTACGACCTCGCCGCGCCAGAAGGCCGTGGTGGCCCGCCCGAGCAGCACATCGGGGGCGCCCTTCACGAGTTCGATGATCGTCCCCTCGCCGTCCTCGGGGCGATCGTGGAAGGTCGCCATGAACTTGTAGGCCGAGTCGAACGGCACCTCGGCGACCCGCGGGTGCTCGCGGCGGACGATTTCCGCGTCGATTCCCATCTTGGCGGCGAGCACGACCAGCGCGGCCTCGGTCGGATCGCCGATCACGCCGCCCTCGTCGTCCACCGTGGCGTCGCTGCACAACGACAGCCCGAGCGCCAGCGGTGTGAAGTCGGGGGTCTCCTCTTCGGCGCCGTGGAGGATCGCGCCCTGTTTGGAATAGCCGCCGCCTTCCACCGTGAACCACCGGCCGCCGGCGAACAGGCGCGTGGCGGTCATCTGGTTGAGGGTCAGCGTGCCCGTCTTGTCGCTGTTGATCGCCGAGGTGGCGCCGAGTGTCTCCACGTCGGTGAGGTTCTTGACGACCGCCTTGGCGTCGGCCAGCCGTTGCGCGCCCGAACTCAACATCATTTGCACGAACGTCGGCATACCGCTCGGAATTGCGGAGATGGCTACGGCGATCGCCAGCAACATCAGATCGTCGAACTCGAGTCCGCGGGCCAAGCCGATCACCACGATGATCGCCACCGCCGACCACGCGACAACGCCGATCCAGGTCGTGAGCTGCGCGAGCTCCTGCTGCAACGGCGAGCGCGACCGCTCGACGCTGCCGAGCATCCCGGCGATTTTGCCCATCTCGGTCGCCGACCCGGTGCCAGTGACGACGATCGTCGCCGTGCCGCGCGACACCGCCGTGTTCTGGTACAGCATCGACGTGCGGTCGCCGATCGGCGCGTCGGCATCGGCGATGCCGGCATCTTTGGCCACGGGAGCGCTCTCGCCGGTGAGCGCCGCTTCCTGTACCTCGAGGCTCGCCGACGTAACGATGCGGCCATCGGCGGGCACGAGGTCGCCGGCCTCGACCATCACGACATCGCCCGGCACCAACTCGACAGCGGGAACTTCGGCGACCCGGCCGTCGCGCAACGCGCGCGCGGTCGGCACCTGCATGCTCTCGAGCGCATCGACCGTGGCGAGCGCCTTGGCCTCTTGGTTGGCCGCGGTGATCACGTTGAACACCACCAGGATCGCGACGAGGATCCCCGTCGACGTCTGCCCGATCACGAAGCTGGCGACGGCGACGGCGATCAACATCAGGTTCATCGGATCGCGCACTGCGCCGCGCACCATCTGCCAATAGCTCGGCGGCGGCTCGGTGGGGATTTCGTTGGGTCCGTGCTCCGCGCGCCGCGACGTGACCGCAGCCGCATCGAGTCCGACGCCGGGGTCGACCTGTTGTGCAGCGGCCACATCGTCGGCGGACTGGGCCCAGGCCGGCAGGGCGGCAGACGACGGCGAATCGACGGTCACATCAAGCTCCTCGTGCGTGGTGATCTCGGTGCACGAGCCGATGCTAAGCACAACGCGACGGTCGCTCGCGATGAGGCGTTGGGGAGCGACGCCGTCGTCAGCGCGAAGCGAGCGCTCGCCACTCGTCGTCGGTCCAGTGCTGGCGCAGTTCAGTGGTGATGAAGTCCGCCGTCCACCGCACCATCTCGATCCACGGCAGGTCGGCCGAGGCGATCTCTGTGAAGGCCATCCCATCGAGCAACAGCGCGGCGTCGTCGATGCCGATCGTGACCACACTCGTCTCCTCGAGCGCCGCTGGCGACGAACCATTGGTGGGAATGTCGAGGCGCATCTCGAGCTCGAGCACGTGTTCAAGATCCCAGCGCGGTCCGGATCCCGTCATCGCGCCGGACATGTCCCCTGATGTCGTCTCCGACATCGCCCCTGACAGCCCCTCCGACATTCCCCCTGACATCGCGGCGTCGGTCATGATGCCGAGGATTTGGCCGAGGGCCATGCGTGCCTCGCCGCTCAGTTCGAACGTGCGCGGCGATTGCATGGGACGATCCTCGCACTCCTCTCGGCTGCCCGTCGTGTCTTGTCGGCACGTCGTGTCTTGACTTCAAGTCGTGTTGAAGTCGTACGTTCCGAACCATGACCACTGCGGATGCCGAACGCACCACGACCGACAACCCCGTCGCGCACCTCGACGAGCTTGATGTCGGCTCGATGAAGTTGGTGCGCGTCGAGGGGCGGCGCCTCTGCCTCGTCCGAACGAGCGACGGCGTGCACGCACTCGACAATGCATGCCCCCACGAGGGGTACGGGTTGGTGCAGGGCGAGCTCGACGACGACCTGCTCACCTGCGAGTGGCACAACTGGAAGTTCCGCGTGAGCGACGGTGCATGCGTGCTCGGCGAAGAAGCGGTGCGAGCGCATCGCGTCGACGTCGCTGCCGACGGTGCGATTCGCGTGGAACTCAATCGGCCCGACCCGGCCGAACTCCGACCGCAGCTCCGGCAGAGCCTGGCGAGCGCCATCGAACGCGACTACCGAGGGCAGGTCGCGCGCGACGTGGTTCGTCTACTGCAGGCGAGTGATCACCCGGGCGAGCTGATCTGGCAAGCCGTGGCGTACGGCGCGCCGCGCGCCGAGTTCGGCTGGGGGCACTCGATTGCGTCGGCCACCGACTGCCTGGCGATGGTCGATCTGTACGACGGCGATCAGCGAGCGCTGCCGATCGTGCAGGGCATTGCCGGCATCGCCGAGACGGAGCGGGGGCGGCCTGTCAACGAGCTCCCTGAGCCGGCCGACTCGGCGGACGCCAATCTGGAGGCGTTCCGCCGAGCGGTCGAGGCGCAGCAGCTGCAGGACGCGCAGGCGGTGCTGCTCGCCGCCATCGAGCGTGGCGACGACGCCGCCACGCTGATGCCGTGGTTCACCGGCGTGGTCGCCGACCACCACCTGTCGTACGGACATGGTGCGATCTATAGCCAGAAGGCTTTCGAGTTGCTCGACATGATCGGCTGGGATCGAGCCGCAACAGTGTTGCCGCATCTGGTGTCGACGATCGTGTACGGCACGCGCGAAGACCGGCTGCCGTACATGCGCCCGTTCATGGGAACCGTCGGGGCCACCGACCTCGCCGCCGTTGCCGGCGGGCTCACCGACGGGTCGACCGGATGGAACGACGACGGCGCGCTCGCCGCGGTGCTGCTCGGTGGCGACCGCCACGCCGCCGCCAATGCGGTGTTCGCAGCACTGGCGATTGGTGCGTCGCTCGACGACGTACTC
Source organism: Actinomycetota bacterium (assembly GCA_039819205.1). Lineage (GTDB taxonomy): Bacteria > Actinomycetota > Acidimicrobiia > Acidimicrobiales > Ilumatobacteraceae > JABSQH01. The sequence continues at coordinate 3,681 of JBCBSO010000139.1, read as the reverse complement.
GACGTGGTGGTCGACGTCGTCTCCGAGCGCATGCTGCGCTACGACACGAGCGCAGAGTTCGACTTCCACGACGACTTCGGCTGGCTCGACATCACCCACGGGTTGACCTACGCCCACGCCGCCCGATGGCACTTGGCCCAGGCCCGCTCACGCGGGTCGATCGACGCCGATGTGGTGCGGCTCGTGTTGTTCACGGCGTTCCAAGCGCAGTGGACCGGGCGACACGAGTGGCACACCAGCGTCGGCGCCCCGGAGGCCATCGAGGCGCCGACCACCGATCTCGTCGCCTACGGCGAATCGCTGCAGCGCGACTCGCTGCTCGACGGCACGACCGCATTTATCGTGCATGCTCATGCGGTGAAGACCAGTCGGGCCGCGGCGCTCGAGGCGCTCACCGTCGATTCGGCTCGTCCGCTCGACGCAACGGCGCGTTTCCTCACCGCGCCGAAGCTCGAACGGTTTGTGGCCGCCACGGTCGCTCGCTCGATCGACTTCCTCAACGGCCGCGCTGTGCGCGATCAGTGACACGCCGGCTGCGCGCGCAGCCGTCCAGCGGTGGTGGGGAATACCAAGAGCCGTGAGGTGGTTGGTATATTTGTGAGCGCAACAATAGTGGATCGTCACGTCGAGTTCGGTCTCGACACCTTCGGCGACGTCACCGTCGACGAGAACGGAGATCGTCTAGCCGACCACGTCGTCCTCGGCCATGTGGTCGACGAAGCGGTGTTGGCCGAGCAGGTCGGGGTGCAGGCGTTCGGGATTGGCGAGCATCACCGCCCCGACTTTGCCGTGTCGTCGCCCGAGATGGTGTTGGCGGCGATCGCCGGACAGACCGACCGGATCCGTCTGGGATCAGCAGTCACCGTGCTGAGCTCCGACGATCCAGTGCGCGTGTTTCAACGGTTCGCCACACTCGACGCGGTGTCCGATGGTCGGGCTGAGGTGGTCCTCGGGCGAGGATCATTCACCGAGTCGTTCCCGCTGTTCGGTTACCCGCTTGATCGGTACGAGGAACTGTTCGAGGACAAGCTCGATCTGTTCGCCACGCTGTTACAGGAAGAACCGGTGACATGGGAGGGCTCGACCCGGGCCCCGCTCGACGGCCAGCTCGTGGTGCCGCGCACCGCCTCCGGGCTGTCGGCGTGGGTTGGTGTCGGCGGTAGCCCCGAATCGGTGCTGCGCGCGGCACGGTACGGGTTGCCGCTCATGGTGGCGATCATCGGCGGCGAGAGCGCCCGCTTCGAGCCGTTGGTGCGGCTCTACCGTCGAGCACTCGCGGAACTCGGACATCCGGGGTTGCCGGTCGCCGTCCACTCGCCCGGGTTCGTTGCAGGAACCGACGAGGAAGCCCTCGAGCGGCTGTGGCCGCACTACCAGCAGATGCGCAACCGGATCGGCGCCGAACGTGGCTGGGGCCCGACGAGTCGCGCCGAGTTCGCCCACGCTGCGTCGGCCGCCGGCGCGTTGTATGCGGGTTCGGCCGAGACGGTGGCGACCAAGATTGCCGACACCGTGCGCACGCTCGATCTCGATCGCTTCACCCTGAAGTACAGCACGGGCACCCTGCCGCACGCCGACCTGATGGAGAGCATCGAGCGGTACGGCGCCGAGGTGGTCCCGCGCGTGCGCGAGTTGCTCGCCTACTCCGACGACTCGGATGACGACTCGGTCGACGGGTCGGCGGATGTGTCGGTTGATGGCGCCTCGCCGGTCCCGCTGGCGGCGAGCACGTCGTAGAGCCGACGCTTGGTGTCGTCGAGGATCTCTCGAGTGGCGTCGAGCTGCTCGGGCGATCCGAAACGACCGATCTGGCGGAGTTGCCCGCCGATCTCCGACATCACGTGCCGGAGCTCGCCGCGTTCGCCCGATCCGGCGTCGTCCCACGGCGCGGGAGCGCCGCCGGCGCGGGCCGCTTCGAGCCGACTGAGCATGGCCTGACCGTCGTCGGTGAGCGTGAACGTGCGGGTGCCGTCGTCGTCATCACTCGCGGTGATCAGTCCGTGGTGCTCGAGCTTGTGGAGCGCGGGGTAGACGGCTCCTGGACTTGGCCGCCAACGCCCTTGACTGCGGGCCTCGAGTTCGTTGATGAGTTCGTAGCCATGCATCGGGCGTTCGCCGAGCAGCGTGATCACGCCGTCGCGCAGCGCACCGCGCCGAGCGCGTTGGCGCCGGCCGCCGCCGTGTCGTCCGCCGCGCCGCCAGCCGTGTCGTCCGCCGCGCCGTGAGCGCTGCCGTTCACCGCGCGAGGCGTCGTCGGTGTGTAGGTCGTCGTGTTGTGAATGGGGGTGTCGTGAACGATGCATCGTTCTCCTTGCTTGATACGCGTACCGACACCGGTCTGTTGACGCAGGTATCGGTATCGTTGCAGTTTCGATATATCGCTACATTAGCGATATATTGAAACAGTCGCAACCCTCAGTTGTTGCTGTACGCAGTGCGTTGGCCGAACGACCCGTGCGGCGCCGGCGCGGTGCGTGCCTAGCGATTGAGCATCCCGTAGGCGTGCGTCGGCCGCAGCTCCAGCAGTAGCCGGCCATCGTCGACCATCGCCTGGCGGTACGCCGCCCAGTCGTCGTGCTCGCCCGACAGCGTGCGGTAGTACTCCACGAGTTGATCGGCGGTGGCGTCGTCGGGTGCCGATGCAACCGGCGTTGCGGTCACGTCGGCCTCGATCACGGCGTAGGCCCAGAAGTCGTCGCGATTCACGTGCAGCGACACCTGTCCCGTGCGTCGGGCGTTGCGCGTCTTTGCTCGGTCGTCGGTCACCGAGATACGGATCACGTCGTCGTCGCCAACGACGTACACGATGTTCGACGACTGTGGCCGGCCGTCGGACTTGGTTGTGATCAGAATGCCCTGGCGGTGGTCGCGGGCGAAGGACAGTGCGTCATCGAGGTTCATGCCGAAAACAACCACCGCCGCCCGCCGATCCATCCCGGCTGGCGAGGATCGACCCGTTGTCGTTACGCACGCCTGCGGGCGGTGACCTCGATCTCCACGAACATCGCCGGATCGATGAGCTGCGCGATCGTCATCGTGGCCGCCGGCCGGACCTCGGTGAACACCTCGCGCAGCGCCACACCCACGTCGTCCACATGGGCCGCGTCGGTCACGACATAGCGGGCACGGACGACATCGTCGATCGAGAACCCTGCATCGCCGAGCGTCGTGCCGATGGTTGCCAACGCCTGCCGCGCCTGTGCGGTGGCGCCGTCGGGCATCGTCATCGACGCGTAGTCGTAGCCGGTGGTGCCGGACACGAAGCACCAGTCGCCGTCGACCACCGCCCGGGAGTACGCGAAGTCGTGCTCGAAGGGCGAGCCAGTGGAGAGGTGCGTGCGCGTCATCCGCGCAGTCTTTCAAGATTGCGTCGCGGCGGCGCGGGCGGATTCGATCTTCGCCGTTGTCAACCGCGGGCCCGCCCAAGCGAACAGTGCAACCGACAGTGCGCCGGCGACGAACCAGGGCATGCGCAGCGCCATCTCCCGGTCGGTGAACGTCTCGGCGACCACGACGACCAGGCCGCCGAGGAGCGCGCCGATCGGCATCATCCCCCAGCCGAAGAAGCGGTACACGCTGTTCACTCGGCCGAGGAGCCGGTCGGGGATGATCGTCTGGCGCAGGCTGACGGTGATCACGTTCCACAACACCGCGACGAGCATGAAGAAGGCGAACAGCAGC
>JBCBSO010000138.1:0-8632 GCA_039819205.1 Actinomycetota bacterium | reverse complement strand
ACGCAACGTCGACGTCGTTGTCGTTGGTCACCCGCCAGTAGAGGGTGTCACCGACCACACACTCGGCGGTGAGGTTGAGTTCGAGGTCGGGCTGCGCCTCGTTCGACACGGTGTGGGTGCAGAACTTCTCCAGGTTGAGCGGGAAGTCGGCGTTCGGGTCGTTGACGCAGTAGCGATCGTCGGCGACGTCGTAGTCGAGCGAGGCCGGCAGCGCGCTGTCGTCGAAGCCGTCGATGCCGGTGAATCCGTCGCCGAGCCCGACCACGCCGGCCCAGCCCTGCGGCGCGTTCTCGGCCACCGAGTAGGTCTCGCCGAAGGGAACGTGCAGGTCGTCGCCGGTCGTGTACGCACAGCTCAGCGAGCCGTCGTCGGAGGTGCACTCCGCCGTGCCGAGGCTGGAGGTCGCGGTCAGCAAGACCGCGCCGTCGAGGTCCGGAGCGTCCGCGCCGCTCCACACCTTCTCGAAATCGACGTGGTACACGCAATCCGAGTTGTTGTGCGCCTTGGTCTTCGAATCGCGCGAACCACCCGGGTTGTCCCAGTTGATGATGGTCGTGTTCGCGCCACCGGCGTCTTGGGTAGTGAAGTACGTACGCGCACTCGCCGCGGCGGTACCCGAGCCGTCTTCGTCGCCGGGGCCGTTCCATTCGAACGGTATGTCGACGTCGTTGTCGTTGGTCACCCGCCAGTAGAGGGTGTCGCCGACGACGCACTCGGCGGTCAAGTTCAACCGCAGATCGGGTTGTTGATTGTTGCCGGTGGCGGTCGCGCCGGTGGACGCGCCGATCACCAGTCCTGGCACTACAACGGTGAGGGCCGCCGCGGCCCGTCGAAGTGACAACATCATTCCGCCTTTTCTGATCACGCACCGAGACCGTTTGACCACTCAGAGCGATCGTTCACTACGGTGCGTGGCGAAACTAGCGGTCGATTGGCGCCTCCACAATGGCAGGGGCCACTCCTTGAGGAGTTCGTGACATATGTCGCCGACCGAGCGGTCGCCCGCTCATTGGGCCACCCGCACCCGCCCGGTGCGGCCGTCGACGACGATGCGATCCCCCGTACGCACGGCAGCGGTGAGCCCGCGGACGTTCGTCACCGATGCAAGACCCAGCTCGCGCAGCACGATCGAGCCATGCGACAGATCGCCGCCGAGTTCGATGGCTGCCCCGGCAACACGACGAAACGTGGTCAGCCACCCAGGGTCGACACTGGCCGCAACGAGAATCGTCGAGTTCGGATCGAAACCGTCCGGGAGTTCATAGGCCGGCTCGTCGAGCACCCAGGCAACGCCCTCGGCCGAGGCGGCAACGAGTCCGAGACCACGCAGTTCGCCAGACGTGATCCCACCCCGGGGGTGTGCGTCGTCGAGTGGATCGAATCGGTGGATCACATCGGGGATCGGGTGTTGCCGCCGCAACGTCTGCTCTGCGGCCCGTTGGGCGACGAGCTCGGGTGACGGCGTCCAGCCGTCGTCGATGCGCCGTGCCTCCTCCACATCGAGCAGCCATAACGCGTCGGCGCCCACGCCTCGTTCGCCAGCGGTGCGCACGAGATCTGTGCGGATCGACAAGAAGGCGCGCATGGCGTCGCTGCGGAACTGCTCTCGAGCGGTGATCGGCCGACGGGCGGCCCACCACATCGGGCTGGTCAGCACTCCGCGCACCGTGCGCGATGGATGCGACCTCGGCGGCGTCGGCGTGTCGAGCGCCGCAACGATCGGTGCGGGATCCTCGACGTAGCGGGGTCGAGCCAGGTCCGATTCGTAGATCCCGCGGTGGCCGTACGTGTCGAGCCATCGCTGCCACGACGGATCGTCCAGTCGCACCGCGTCGAGGTCGCGGAACATCCGAGTCACCGCCGTCTCGTTGCGGGCGGCGTGTTCTTCGAGCACCCCCAGCGCTCGTAGCAGAGAGGTCGGCAGGCTGGCGGCGGTGTTCAGTGCGGTCATCGCGTGGACCGTGTCGACATATGCCGTCACTGCGCGGTCGACCGCTTCGGTCACGGTGGACGCAGGGTGCGACGTGAGCGCCGCCATGCGCGCGGTCGTCGCGCCGGCGAATCGAAGCGCTCCGAGCTGGGCGCCGCCGAGTCTGGCGAGCACGGACCAACGGCGGACCACCCGCCGTGGCCGGAGACCGACCCCGCCGTCGTCGCTGCCACCGATCGAGTCGGTGACCAGCCGGGTCGGCAGCCCGAGCGAGCGCATGAAGTCGACCATCAACGACAGGTTGATAAGCGGACGCCCGTCGAACACTTCGATGAAGTCGCGGTCCGTCGGCAGCGTCGGGTCGAACCTGCGGTAGTAGTCGAACAGGGCAGGCGAACCCTCGGCGATCACCGCCGTCATGAACACCGACGGCGGGTCGGGAAGGATCTCGCGATGGTTGGCGATGGTGAATGCTTCGTTGCGCAACGGTGACGCGGTGACCGGCCTGATCTGCAGCAACCAGCAGGTCGTGCCGTCGTCGGCCCACTCGATGTCCCATCCCGGAGCATCCGGCGACTCGCCGAACACTGAGCGAATCGAGCGCAGTAGGTCGGCGAGTCGCTGCTGCCACGCTGGGTGGCTGTCGTCGAGCCGTTCGCGCCGCTCGACGCGCGGCAGCGCAACCAACTGGCCCTGACGACTCCCGCCGACCAGACCGTCGGCGATGCCATCGACCGACTCCACGAGATCGTCCTGCCACCCGGGCTCACTGAAGGCGACGCCAGCGACCCTGGCGGGCACCATCTCCATGACCATCACGTCCGCCCGGGCAACCGACGCGTCGGCGGAGCGGCGCACGTGGTCCACCGCCTCGGCGAACGCGTCGCCGTTTGCCGCGTCGACGTTGAGCACGGTCCGGAATCGGCCAGCCTGTGACGTTTCGACGCCGTCTTCTGACGAAAACGCCGAGCGGACTGCGACCGACTCGGCGCCGGCGAGCGGCGGAGGCAGCAGCGCTGGAGCACCGGGAGGAATCACTGCGGCACGCGGCACGGCGAGCCCGTCGACGACGGCCCGGTCGAGGAGCGCCGCTTTCGGACCCACGCCCTCGGTGGACAGCCGGCCAGTCCCGATGCGCAACGGTGGACGGCGGCCGTCGACGAGGCGACGAGCCCAGTCGCCGATCGTGGCGGCGTAGTCCTCGGGGCCCTCGACCATCGGAAAGTGGCCCCAGCCGTCGACCACATCGACCCAGGTCTGCGGCAGGAGTGCCGTGTAGTCGGCGACCTGGTCGGCGCCGAGCACACGATCGGCCGAGCCCCAGAGCATCAACGCAGGGAGATCGACCGATTCGAGTCCGTCCCACCACTCCGGGGTGATCACGTCGAACATCTGCGAGAACGACTCGGCGCGTCCGTACTCGTCGAGGAATCGATTCCGATAGTCGGCAGGAACCGCTGGCGAGAAGAACCGGCGCCCGACGAGGGGTCGGGTGAGCCTCGAGCTGATCCCCCACTTAATCAGCGCACGCACGGGCTCAGGCCGCATCAGCCGCGGGAACCACCGTCGTTCCAGGCGGGTGCCGACAGGGGCATGGAGGATGAGGCCGTCGATCGTGTGGCGCTGCACCATGTCCAGCGCGATCGAGCCGCCGATGCCGTGGCCGAGAACGATCACCGGGCGCGGGAGATCAGCGATCTCCCGCCAGAGTTGTTCGGCGTAGTCCGGAAGGGTGCGCAGCGCGGGGTCGGCCGGCCGACCACCGAACCCGGGCAACGTGACCGCGTGGAAGTTGATGTCGTCGGCGATGAACGGGGCGGCGCGGGCGAAACGAAACCCGCCGCCGCCGTTGCCGTGCACGGCGACCAGGGTGATCACGTGTGGGCACCCCGCGGAATGCTGTCGAGGTCGGGACGATCGCCGGCGTGGGTGCCAACCCAACGCCACTGCACCTGGTCGCCGTCGAGCACCATCCACACGGGCAGCGTCCACCCATCGCCGACCTTGGCCCCGATGAACTTGCCGCGCAGCGTGGCCCGCACACCGGCGACCCACGCCCGGAGCCCAAACATCTCGCGCCACCCGCCGCGCGGGACGGCGAATGCGCGATGGAACACCTGCTCAGGATCGGCGATCGCCACCGCGGTGCCGGCCGCCTCTCGTGCGGTGTGATCGTCGAGGTAGCGCGCCGCGAGGTCGGGTTCAGCCATCACGACGAACACTGGGCGGGGAAGGGATGGGTCGCTCACGGCGAGCCGGGTGAGGTCCTCGATGACCTCCTTGGGAAACAGTCAACCGAAGTGCCGCAGAAACACCAGCAGGATCGGACCGTCGGCGGTGACAGCGCCGAACGTGGTCGCCCGACCCAGCCGCACCCCGGTCACCGGCAGGTCGAGCACGTGGGATGGGACGGTGGTCATGCCAAGAGTGTGCTGGGCGCTCGGCCTGCGTGCGCTGTCCAGAGCGCGATCGTTCAGGTGTCACCTGGCACGTACGCGCCATCGCCACAGCGCATACAGCACCGCCCCGACCACGATTGGTGTCACGTACGTCAACAGTCGGTACACCAACACCGCCCCGAGCGCTGGTGCGGCCGGTACCCCGGCGGCGACGAGCGCAGTGGTGAGCCCGGCCTCGACGACACCGACCCCGCCTGGCACCGGAACAAACGAGCTGAGCAAGGTCACCACGAAGTACACGCGGGCGAACTCCACCACCCCCAGCTCGGCGCCGACACCGAGGCCGCGCAAGCTGAGCAACAAGATCGCCGCGCCGCAGCACTGGATCACGATGACCCGGGCGAACAAACCGAGTGGACGGCGCGCCGAGGCCCGCAACGAGTGGCGCGTCTCGGTCAACCACACTGCAGGATCGACCTGCGCAGCACGTGTATTGCGTCGTGCAACCGGTCGCCAGAGCCATGCGGCGAGCGATCCGATCCACTGCTCGGCCCGCCGGCTCGTCAGAACGACCGCCCAGAACAGCGCCGAGCCGATCAGCACGATCGCGCTCACGGTCACTGCGGCGATGTCGGTGCTGGTCGCTGGCCGCTGGGTGAGATCGACCAGAGTCCACGCGAACGGCAGCAACCACGTGACGAACGTGGTGGCGACGCCGTACGCGACGAGCGCCGCGGCAAGTCGCTCGCTGGAGATCGCTGCGTCGCGGGCGATCGACCAACGCAGCGTCAACGAGAGTGGCCCGCCGAGCGGCACGCCCTTGCTCGCCGCTGCGCCCACATCGTGGATCGTCAGCGCACGCCCGAAGCTCGGCGCAGTCGGAACGGACAGCAAGCTGCGCAGCGTGTCGGCACGAACCAGCCGTTCGGCGGTGCCGAGCAGCACGAGACCGGCGACGACCGCCATCGTCATCGCCCGCAACTCCACAAGTGCGGCGCCGACGGTCGCTCGCTGCCACCACACCGCCAGCATGAGCACGACCAGTACGGCAGCGGCAACGAGTGAGCGAGCGAGACGCGTGCGGGCGTCGTTGGGGCTCGGCGCGTTGGCCAACCGCACGGAACCGTCCGTCACGACGGCGACGCTAGAACCGGCTCCATCGACGTGCGCTGTTGTCCGCGCCAATGAGAACCGACGCCGCCAGCCCGAGTTGTCCGACGGCCGCTGACGCAACCACTTTCCGCTCACCGCCCCGTCGGTGCGACGCTGTAACGGTGACGAACTCCGAAGTGGACACCAGCGCCGGCCCGAAGAACGACACGCCTGCGCCGTTTGGCACGTCGTTCGGGGAGTCGATGAGCGTGGCGCGGTGGGCAGACGGCGCCTGGACGCAACCCGAGCTCGTCCCGTTGCAGCCGTTGTCGCTGCATCCCGCGGCACATGCGCTGCACTACGGCAGCGCCTGCTTCGAAGGTCTGAAGGCCCACCGAGGTGTCGACGGCGTGGTGCGCATCTTCCAACTCGATCGTCATGCGGCACGACTCCAGACTTCGGCCGCGGCGGTGGTGCTCCCGGTTCCTCCGCTCGACCTCGTGACGCGGATGGTGATCGATGTGGTGGCTGCGTCGAACGACATCGTGCCCGACCCGCCGGGGTCGCTCTATCTGCGACCGACGCTGCTCGGCACTGAGCCAAACGTGGGCGCCGCGGCGAGCCCGAGCAACGAGGCGCTGCTACTCGTGTTGGCGAGTCCGGTCGGCTCCTATTTCGCTGGAGGTGGCCGTCCCCTGACGGTGGTGGTCGAGACCGAGCAGCCGCGCACCACGCCGCAATTCGGCGCAACGAAAGCCGGTGCGAATTACGTGATGGCCCTCGGCATCACGCAGGCGGCGCGGGCTGCCGGAGCCGATCAAGTGCTGTTCGCCCCCGGCGGCCGCATCGAAGAGACCGGCGCGTCCAACGTGATGTTGCTCGACGGATCCCGTGTGATCACGCCTGAGCTGACGAGCGCATTTCTCGACGGGGTCACCCGTCACTCGATCCTGCGAATCGCCGCCGACCTCGGGTACGAGGTGGACGAGCGAGCGGTGACCGTCGATGACCTCACTGCATGCGCCGCACAGCCCGACGGTGAGATCGCGCTCTCGGGCACCGCCGCCGGTATGGCAGCGGTCGGTGCGCTGGTCATCGGCGACGAGCAGCACACCGTTGGCACCGGCGAGGTCGGCGCCACCACGCAGCGCCTGCTCGATGTGCTGGCGGAGATCCAGACCGCGGTTCGGCCTGATCCGGGTGGGTGGCTGACACCGGTCGACCCGGCGTGAGCGCCACGCCGCGTTGAGTTGATCATTTCTTGACGAAACCTGTAACGCCGGGGCGATTCGTGCGTCAGGTCGGTGAACACAACCGACCACACGAGAGGACCTCCCCCAATGTTTGCCAACGCTCTACGCGCGGCCGCCGCCGGTCTCGCACTGACCGCCGCCGCCTTCGGCTCCGTCAGCGTCGACGCCTCCCAGCCGATCATCGATCACTTCGCGGACGATGTCCGCGCCGAGCCCGACCCGCGCGGCCCGAGCAGCCGCCACGCCGATCAGTTGCTCACCAAGGGCGGCGCCCAATCAGCAGGCGGCTCCGGCGATGAAGGATCATGCCTCGAGTTCGACGGCGTGAACACGCTCTACGACGAACACGAGGTGTCGTTGATCCACTACAACAGCAACGGCGTTCCGTCTGGCAAGGTCTTCGACCTCGTGTTCGAGCTGTGCCGACGCAACGTGGACGGCCCGGTTAACGCGGGCCAGCTGGTCGTCGCACGTGACGCCGTCGACGCCTTCATCGCCGTGCTGCAAGAGCACTTCGAGACGCGTGACCCACAGACGTGGGAGTCGCCGCTCACCGATTGCTTCGAGGCGAACGGCACCACGTACACCATCCCGTGGGATCTCGCCGACGGCGTCGACCTCCCGTCGTACCAGCCGATCATCGGGTACCAGCTGGCGTTCGACCAGGACCCACGTATCACGATGTTCATCTCGAACCTGCCCGATGCGGGCGGCAGCGCATTCCTCAAGGAGTTCCCCGTCGACGCCAACCCGGACCCGTACCGCAACATCTTCTCGTTGTCCGAGCAGCACCTGAGCCCATGGCACGTCGACTACCTCGCCGGCACAATCGCCCACGAACTCGCCCACCGCATCGGGTACACGCACAAGCCGGTGCACGACGACGACAAGAGCCCGCTCATCGTTGCGATGGGCCACTGCTTCGAGGACGCGTTCGCCGCATCACCCGCTCCGCCGAAGCTCACCTTCGAGATCCCCGACTCGGGGCACGGTGGGGAGGCGCCCGACAAGATCGCCAGATGACCCGGCCGATGCCGACTGTCAGCCAAGACCGCGCGCCGCGTTCAGAATCCTGGCGAGGAGCACTACGGCCACAATCGCGATGAACACTCGCCTCGACGACGGGATCGGCATGCTCACGAGGTGGTCTCGATTCAGAGTTCGGGCTGGCACAAGGTGGCGGAATGGTGACGCCACACGCCGGTGTCAGGGTCGCCGCCGACCTCAATCAAGTATTGCCAACGCCCGGGCTCGTGCACGAACGTGACTCGCCTTCCGTCATCGTGGTCGAGCTGCAACCATCCGGTTGCGGGCATGAGGAATTCCGCCTGCTCGGGTCGGCGAGGTCGGTTGAGATCATCGAGCGCATCGCGAAGCGCGTCGCTCGGGACACGCCCACGCTCGGTGCTGTCGTCGACGGGGCCATAGTCCCAGTTGGCGCCGCCAACGTCGTCGCACTCCACAACACCTCCCTCGCCGTCGTCGTCGATGCGATCCAGCTCGCGCGCCGTGATCGGCCGCTGCTCCACCACGAGCTCGGCGTCCGCTCCCCCGGTACCCGAGTCGCCGGTCGTCGCTGTCGTTTGGCCGTTCGTTGCGGACAACGTGGGCTCCGAAGTCGTCGACGACGACCCGCATGCGGCCAGGAAGCCAGCCGCCAACACGACCAGAAGCGATGCGTGCCGGAGCCCGCTACCGCACGCGGGCAGCGGCGACTCGGCGCGTCGACGAGACACGCCGGTGACTGTATGTGCGCACACGTGGGGCGAGCTGGTCAGCACCCGACAGCTAAACGTTATGGTCGGTTGGGTGGTGCCTGGCCGACCGCTCCGTGGAGTGCGGTGGATCGGCGGAGGCAGCGGTGCCGGCAAGTCGACCATCGCTCGTCGGCTGGCTGATGCACGCGGCGCCAGCCTCTACGGAACCGACGACGCGATGCCGGACCACGTCAGACGACT
>JBCBSO010000137.1:0-8657 GCA_039819205.1 Actinomycetota bacterium | reverse complement strand
CGGTGGATCGAGGTTGTTCGTCGGCTCGTCGAGCAGCAGCAGATTGTTCTTGCCGACCATCAACATCGCCAGCGCCAGCTTGGTCTTCTCGCCGCCCGAGAGGGTGCCCGCGTCTTGGAAGACCTTGTCGCCGGAGAGGCCGAACATGCCGAGTAGCCCGCGAAGGTGCGTTTCGCCAAGATGCAAACCGGGCGGCACCGCTTCACGAATGTTGACCAACAGCGACTGGTCGGTCGCCAGATTGTCGTGCTCCTGCGCGTAGTAGCCGGCGTGCACCTGGTAGCCGAATTCGAACGTGCCACAGTCCGGCTGTGACTCTCCCGCCAGGATGCGCAGCAGGCTCGTCTTGCCGGCACCGTTGAGCCCCAACACGAGCAGTCGTTCGCCCCGCCCGAGGTCGAAGTCGACCCGGTCGAAGATCGGCGGCCCGCCGTAGCTCTTGGCGAGCGACTCGCCGCGCAACACGGTGGCACCACACGAGGGCGGGTCAGGAAAGCGCACGGCCATCGTGCGCGTAGAGGTAGGGGCGTGGACGCGGTCGCGCTCGAGGCGAGCGATGCGCTTTTCGACGTTGTGGGCCATCGCCGCCTTCGTTGCCTTGGCACCGAACCGATCGACGACGGTCTGCAGGCGATCGATCTCCTTGGCCTGCTGGGCGGCGCGCTTGGCCTGACGGGCCTCGTCCTCGGCGCGGGCCTTGAGGTACTTGCTGTACGTACCGCGGTACTCAACCAATTCACCAAGCGCCGACTCGGTCGGCCGATCGAGATGCAGCACCCGGGTGATCGACTCGTCGAGTAGGTCGAGGTCGTGGCTGATCACCAGCAACGCGCCCTGGTAACCACGTAGGAAGCCGAGCAACCACTCTTTGGCATCGATGTCGAGGTGGTTGGTCGGTTCGTCGAGACACAACACGTCGGACCCGGCAAACAAGATGCGGGCCAGCTCGACCCGCCGACGTTCGCCGCCCGACAGCGTGCTGATGGGGAGATCGAGACGATCGTCGGGCACGCCCAACCCCGCGGCCATCGCCCGCGCTTCACTCTCCGCGGCGTACCCGCCATTGATCCGAAAACGTTCCTCGGCGGTGGCGTAGCGAGTCACGTTGCGCTCGTCAGGCCGCTCCTCCATCGCGATCCGCAGCTTCTCGATGCGCACGAGTTCTTCGTCGATCCCCCGCCCCGACAGCACGTGGGTGACACAGGTGCGACCGGCGAGCGCCTCGTCGATGCGCGGATCCTGTGGCAGGTAGCCGAAGCCACCGGTGCGCACCACGCGTCCCGTCGTCGGTTCGGCTGCTCCACCGAGCACCGTGAACAGCGACGTCTTCCCGGCGCCGTTGCGGCCGACGATGCCCACCTTGTCGCGCGCGGCGACCGAGAAGCTGACGTGCTCGAGGAGCAGTCGGCCGCCGACCTCGATCGAGATGTTCTGCGCCTGGAGCACCGCACCAGGCTACGAGCCACTACGGCGTGGAGCCGCTGGTTTCTTCGCCGCCCGAGCTACCGCCGGAACCGCCACCCGTGTCACCGCCGCTGGAACCGCCACCCGTGGAGCCGCCACCCGTGTCACCGCCGCTGGAACCACCACCGGTATCACCACCACTGGAACCGCCGCCGCTGGAGCCCCCGCCGGTGGAGCCGCCGCCAGTGTCACCGCCTCCGGTATCACCGCCGCTGGAACCGCCACCCGTGTCGCCGCCTGAATCGCCCCCACCCGTGTCGCCACCACCGGTGTCACCACCCGTGTCGCCGCCGCCGGTGGAACCACCGCCAGTATCACCACCACCGGTATCGCCGCCGCTGTCACCGCCACCGGAATCGCCGCCACCGGTATCGCCGGTATCGCCGCCGCCAGTGTCACCGCCGGAGCCGCTGCCGGTGTCGCCACCCGTCGTCCCGTCATCGGGGGCAACGGTGCCCGCTGGCGGCGTGGTGGCAACACCACCGCCACTCGACGAGCCCGACCCCGAGCCCGTGGAGCCGCCCGACGACGAGCCGGAGCTGGAACTCCCGCTCGACGAGCCCGAACTCGAACCCCCACTCGACGACCCCGAGCTGCTCGAACCGCCACCGCCGATGGAACCGCCGGGGGCGATCGCCGAATCGTCGCGGAACTCAGAACCGAGACATTCGCCGACTCCCAGCCGCGGACCCAACTCGGCGGCGATCGACTCCACCAGCACCTGCCGGCCACGGTCGCTGGGATGCAAGCGGTCGCCGCTGAGGATGCCCGGCTCCTCCGAGAGCGCCGTCCAATCGACGACCGTGACAAACGAGAACTCATCAGCGAGGCGATTGATGACCTCATTCACCTCGACGTAGTCGCTGCGGTACAGCGACACGGTGACGAGCACCGTCGGGCGCGGCGACAGGCGGGTGAGGATCTCGCGCAGCTCGGCTTCGTACTCCGCGGGGTCGCCGCGGTAGTTGCTGCCGAGGAACACGGCGGCGACATCCCACTCGCCGTCGGGCGAGAACGGGTCGAGCATCTCGTCGAGGACACGGTTCCCGAACTCGACGCTACGGCTCGGCTCGGCCTCCACCGCCACGGTCCAGCCGAGCGGTACCAGCACGTCACACATCTGCCCGCCGTACCGCTGGGATGTACCAGCGAAGATCGAGTCGCCGATCGCCAAGAATCGGTTGCCGTCCACCTGCTCGGCGATCAGCTGGACCTCGTTGCCGTCGTCGTCGATGGGCCGCGGGATCACCGTGATTGGGCGCTGGTCACCGGCAACGGTGTCCGGCACCACGCCAACACCGCCGACGGTGACCGGCGGCGCGGGCAGCGTCGACTCGGGCGAGGCGGCCTCGGTGGCACCGCAGGCCGCAATGCCAAGCGCAGCGAGCGCGGCAAGGGCGGGCGTACGACCGATGGGCATCCCCCTATTGAAGCGCCTCCGAGCGGCGGAACCGCGTCGCCCCGCGACGTCCCTGCCCGGACAGGCGTCACGGCATGGCCGGACAGGCGTCACATCATGGCATCCTGGCCCGATGGCAACACCGACGCCGCCCACCACGATCGCCGCGATGGAAGACGGCTCGCTGTACAGCGACACGGTCCACAAGAAGCCGTACCGCAAGGAGTTGCGCAAACTCCAGATCGAGCTACTCAAGCTGCAGCGCTGGGTGATCGACTCCGGCCAACGGCTCGTGTTGGTGTTTGAAGGCCGCGATGCCGCGGGAAAGGGCGGATCGATCAAGCGATTCACCGAACACCTCAATCCGCGCGGCGCGCGCATCGCGGCGTTGCCGAAACCGAGCGAGGTCGAACAGACGCAGTGGTATTTCCAGCGGTACATCAGCCATCTACCGCACGGCGGTGAGATCGTGTTCTTCGATCGCTCGTGGTACAACCGCGCCGGCGTCGAGACCGTGATGGGTTTCTGCACGCCGCGCGAGCACGCCGAGTTCCTGCGCCAGGCGCCGTGGTTCGAGGAGAGCTTGGTCGCATCGGGCACCCATCTGTTCAAGCTGTGGTTCACCGTCAGCCAGGAAGAGCAGCGAGCCCGTTTCGAGTCGCGCAAAGACGATCCGCTGCGCCGTTGGAAGCTGTCACCGATCGACGAGGCGTCGATCGATCGCTACGACGACTACACCAAAGCGCGCAACCAAATGTTGTCGTACACCGACCGGCCCGGCACGCCGTGGACGGTGATCAACTCGAACGACAAGAAGCGGGCACGCATCGGATCGATCCGCCACGTGCTCAGTTCGCTCGACTACCCGGGCAAGGACGCCACCGTGGCGGCTCCGCCCGACCCCGCGGTGGTTCGGCCCGCCGCCGAGATCGAGATCCCGGTCGATCTGGCCGATTGAGCGATCACAATGCATGCGTCATCGCGCGATCGCGTGACGATTCCGACGGCTGCATGACAGGTCGGACACGGTTCGGCGAGATCTCCGCAATCACCGAGCATCACGGCCACACGCTGCGCTAACAAGGCGTCATGGAGTTGCGGCGACAGACGTGGACCACGGCAATTCGTGTGGCCATCGTGTTGTCGGTGATCGCGGCGTTGGCGGCGGTGGCCGCGGCGGCCGTCGATGTCCCCCAGGTGGCGATCGTGCTCACGGTCATCGTGGTCGCCTTTGCCGTTAGCTGGGTGTCGACGGGGCGGGTCGGCCGCGAGCCGGCACGCGACATCGTGCACACGCGCTGAACGCCGGATCACCCGCTCGACCTTGCGTCTCGACCTCGCCGTCGCGCCGACGCGGCTGCGAGGATCGTCACATGAAGCTGCGCATCGGCTACGGACTCGGCACCGGAACGAGCTTGCACGATCCGTCGTACGGCGTCGTCGTCGACGCCCTCGAACGACTGGGATTCGATTCGTTGTGGCTGTCGGAGAAGGTCAGCGGGAGCGCACCCGACCCGCTGGTGGCGATGGCCTACGGCGCCGGCCGCACCACGCGTCTCAAATTCGGAATGTCGGTCATGGTGCTCCCCGGCCGCAACCCGGTGCTCGTGGCCAAGGAGATGGCGACGCTGGCGGTGATGTCCGGGGGCCGGCTGCTGCCAGCGTTTGGTCTCGGTGCGGTCAATCCCGTCGAACAACAGGCGTTCGGAGTTGAACGCGGCGAGCGTGCGGCACTGTTCAACGAGTCGTTCGCCGTCATGCGCGGCTGCTGGAGCGGCGAGCCACTCCACCACCACGGCGCCCATTTCGACTTCGAGGGCGTGGTGGTGCAGCCGGTGCCGAAGCGGATGGACGTCTGGCTTGGCGGCATCGCTCCCAGCGAGTTACGCCGCGTCGGACGACTCGCCGACGGCTGGTTGCCGTCGTTCGTGCTCCCCGACGACGCCGCCGCCGGTCGCGCGGTCATTGAGCAGACCTGCGTCGACCACGAACGATCGATCGACGACGACCACTACGGCGTGCTCATCCCGTACTGCTTCGGTCCGATCCCCGACCCGCTCGTCGCTGCCCTGGCGAAGCGACGGCCGGACCTCGACGACCCCTCCGTTCTGGTACCGACCACATGGGATCAGCTCTCCGCCATGATCAAGCAGTTCGAAGACGTCGGCACCACGAAGTTCGTCGTCGTTCCGATCGTCGAGCCTGGCGACGCCGACGCATGGGTCGCCCACCTCGAGCAGGCCGCCGATGCGCTGCTCCCCCTCGAACACGACTGATGGTCGACGCATCGCCGGGTTCACTCTGGCGGCCCGAGGGCGAGCAGTGGGTGGCGACGGCGTTGTCCCGAGGCCCGTGGGATCCACGGCACTGCAACGGTGGCCCGGTCGCAGCGATGCTGGCGCACGCCGCTGAGGCCGTTGTCGACGAGTACTCCGCTGGCGTCGACTGGCACGTCAGTCGGCTCACCGCCGAGTTGATCCACCCGGTTCCGGTCGACCGGCCGCTGACCGTGCGGTCGTCGATGGAACGCAGCGGGCACTCGGTGTCGTTGGTGAGCGTCGTCATGTCCGACGACGAGCATCAACTGGCGTTGGCCCGGGCCCTGCGAATCCGCCATCACGACACCCCACTCCCCGATGGCACGGTGCAGCTCGACGACCGCCTGCCGGCGCCCGTCGACGGTGTGTCCACACCGCCGGAATGGCCCACCGGTGATCAGGTGGCATTCCACAGCGACGCGATCACGTTCCAGCTGGTCGCCGGACGCTTCGACCAGGTCGGTCCGGCCACTGCATGGATTCACCTCGACGTCGACGTCGTCCCTAACAACGCGCCGACCGCACTGCAACGGGTGGCCGCAGCGTGCGACACCGGCAACGGCCTGAGCAACGGGCTGCCGAATCACGAGTGGCGATACCTCAACGCCGATCTGTCGATCCACCTGGCCCGCCCGCTCGTTGGTGAATGGGTCGGACTCGCCGCGTCGTCGGCCTACGGAGCCGAGTCGGTGGTGTCCGGTGCCGGATTCGCGGAGTGTGCGATCTACGACATCGACGGTCGCTTCGGACGAAGCGTGCAGAGTTTGTACATCGATCACCGCTGACCCGCGGCGAGGGAACCATCGGTCCCCGGCCGACGTCCAACATGCATGCGATGGGGAATCGATGGGTGCCGAGCGGCCCGAACCATGGGCGTGATCGGGGTCGCCGCGCTGGCGGCCGCCGCGTGTAGCGCCGACGACAACGAACCGGCGGCGAGCGAGCCGACGACCGCAGCGACGACGGCACCGCCGACCGGAGCGACGTCGAGCGCTGGCTCGGAGCCCGGCTGGTCGTCCGGCTCGGCAGTCGGGCCGGACCCTGAGATCGACCGGCCCATCGATCGTCCGATCGGCTTTGCCAGCTTGCAGTTCTTCGGCGACTGCCCGGCACTGCTCGACCACATGCAAACGATCGCCGCCGAGCGGGTCACTCCGTGGGGGCTCGACGGCGGCTACTACGGCGCCTTCCCAGCAACGGAAGAGGCCATGGACGATGCCGCGATCGGCGATACAGACGCCCAAGTCGACTTCGAGAGCGCAGGCTCCGCCGGCGCCGACTTCTCCGGCACGAACGTGCAAGAGGTAGGAGTCGACGAGGGCGACGTGGTGGAAACCGACGGCGAGCATCTCTACGTGGCCTCGCCGAACGGCGGGGTGCAGATCGTCGCCGTCGAGTCGGCCGACGTGGTGTCGGCCCTCGATGTCCCAGAGGGTGAACACCAACTGCTGCTCGACGGCAACCGCCTCGCAGTGATCACGTCGTCGTGGTCGGGAGTCGCCGACACCGTCGTGTCGCTGTATGAGGTGAGCGATCCCGCCGCAGCCACGTTGATCAGCCGGCATCATCTCGAAGGCCGCGTGGTGGCGACCCGCGCCATCGACGGGATCGCCCGCATCGTCGTGTCGACGTCGTTCGGACAGCGACTACCGTTCGTCACCCCCGGCCAGTTCGGCTACGACGATGAGCGAGCACTCGCCCGCAACCGCGAGATCATTGCCGAGTCCGACGTGAGCGAGTGGCTGCCGCGACGATTCGTCGAGTCGACCGATGGCGAGTTCGGCGCGATGGAGCCAGCCCTCGGCTGCGAGTCGGTCGGCGCACCCGATGCGTTCAGTGGCTTGGGGGTGACCTGGATCGCCAGCGTCGACCTCGACGGTGCCGACGCACCGCAGGGTGCGGCCGGCGTGGTCGCCGACGGATCGACGGTCTACGCCTCACCGACCAGCCTCTACGTGGCCAATCAGCAGTGGGACACCATCCCCTTGATGCTCGACGAGGTTGCCGCCGAGCAGGCCCAGCCGACCGAGCCGGCGGGTCCGCCACCGACGTTCATCCACCGTTTCGATCTCGCCGCCGATGGCGGCGCCAGCTACGTCGCGTCGGGCAGCGTGCCCGGACGGTTGCTCAACCAGTTCGCAATGAGCGAACACGACGGTGATCTGCGCGTTGCCACCACCGTCGAGGATTGGAACACGGGCAACTCTGAGTCGATCGTCACCGTGCTTCGACCGACCGACGGCGAGCTGCGTGAGATCTCGGCGATCGGCGGCCTGGGTCGTGGTGAGCAGATCTTCGCGGTTCGGTTCATGGGCGAGGTGGGCTACGTCGTGACGTTCCGTCAGATCGACCCGCTCTACGTGATCGACCTGTCCGACCCGATGTCACCGGCGCTAGAGGGCGAGCTGAAGATCCCCGGGTACAGCGCCTACCTCCACCCCGTCGGCGACGGATTGCTGCTCGGCGTTGGCCAAGACGCCACCGACGAGGGCCGCGCGCTCGGCACGCAGCTGTCGCTGTTCGACGTGAGTGAGCCAACCGATCCGCAGCGCATCGACACGCTGTCGATCGGCGGATGGAGCGACGTCGAGTGGGACCATCGGGCGTTTCTGTACTGGCCCGCCGACGGCACGATCGCCATCCCTGCCTCGCCCGGCTGGAACGAGTGTGGCCCCGGCCAGACCTGCCTGGCCGACAGCCTGCGAGGCGCCGGCGGCACGGTGGTGGCTCAGCTCGACGGCACCGATCTGTCGGCGCGGGGTGTGATCGACGGCGACACGTCGACCAATTGCTGGAATCCACCGCTGCGCACCGTGGCCATCGACGACGAGTTGGCTGCGGTGTCACCCAACACGGTGGTGTTCGCCGATCGCGCCTCGCTCGACGTACGCGACGAGGCCCGGTGGGGCGACGCCGAACAGTACGGCTGCTACTGGTACGAATGATCCGGCGCCGCTATCGGAGCGGCCAGAGCACCTCGGTCAACCAGTCGGCAGGATCCGGCACTTCGCCCGGATCGGTGAGGTAGACCTCCCACGGAGGACTGGCGGGCGTGAGGCCGTGCTCGGCCATGTGGCGGTCGAGCGCGATGTGGGCGTCGCCCAGCGTGTCGTACGGTCCGCGGTGCACGGTCACCAACGCCGGTCCCGCAGGGAGCTCGCCGGCGACAATCTCCAGTTCGCTCGGCGGCGGTGCCGGCGTCTCAACGAGCGGGATGCCACCCTCGATCGACACGAACGCCGGCGAGGTGTCGACGTAGCGCACGTACGGCGGACCCGCCATGGCGAGGCCCTGCTCGACGACGTAACCGAACACGGCCGGAAGACACTCGGCGAGCACGGTCGCCATGTCGTCGGTGGCCACTCGGCGGGCCTGGTACAGCACAGGCGTGGTGGTCAGCTGTCTAGTCTCGAACTCGTAGGCCATTGCGGGCTCCTTCTTGGGACTGCGGTCGGGCGTGCGCCGGAATAGGCCGA
>JBCBSO010000136.1:0-8683 GCA_039819205.1 Actinomycetota bacterium | reverse complement strand
GCGAGATCACCGTCACATCGAAGCCAGTGCCGGGGTTCGTCGCCCAGGCATCGTCGTCCATCACGCCGAGGAACAGGCGCGTGGCGCCGACCGGAACGATGAACTCCTGTACGTCGCCGTCGGTGGTGAGACCATCACCGATGAAGAAGGGCTGGCGCAACTCGGGCGAGAGGTTGGCGAAGTCGACGCCGAGCGCGGAGCTACGGAAGTCGAGGTCTGCCGGTGGCGGCGAGCCCCCACTGGGCACGTCGTCGGACACGAAGACACCCACCAGGGAGGCGAACTGTGACCGCAGTCCGGCCAGCCCGTTCTGGGTGGCGAAGAACGCATCGCCTGCGCCTTCGGGTCCGACCGTCGCCACGTCGGTACCGGCGTTGCCCGACACATTGAAGGTCAGCGCATCGCCAGCGGCGAAGAAGTCGTCGGTCGCGACCAGGATCGGACTGTCGTCGGGAGCGCCGTCACCAAACAGCGTGGCGCCATCGGGTTGGCCGGCGAGCCACGGGTGCGCCCGCGGTGCGATGTTGGCAGTGGCGGCCTGAGTGGCCACACCGTCGAATGTCAGATCGTCGCCATCGGGATCATCTGCGCACACGCGGCCGACATAGTCGAACCCGACCGTTGCCGTGGCCGGCGGGGTGCACGTGACCACCGGGTCGTTCTGCGGTGAACGCACCTCGACGAACGCTGTGGCCTCGCTGGTTGCCCCGGATGGATCCGACACCTCATACGTGAACGAATCGAGCCCGGTGAAGTCGTCGGAGGGGAACGACTGCTCGCGGAAGTTGTTCAACGAGCCATCGAGCCAGTTCGTTGGTTCAACCACGGGGATCGTCCCGTCGTTGTTCACGTTCGTGACGTGGTAGCTGTGCTGGTTCCAGATCGATCGCGCCCGCACCCAGTCGCCGAGGCCGCCTTCGAACACGTACAGGCCCTTCTCCCTGGTCGTGCCGTCGGGGAGCGTCTTGTCGGCATCCGACGTCACGACGATTTCCGCCTGGCCATCGGCATCGACGTCGGCCACGACCGGGTACTCGATCAACGTGAACGACCGAATCGGAATCTGGGAGCGAACCTCGCCAGTCGGGCCGTCGAAGATCCACAGGTCTTGTTCGTCGCGATAGACCACTTCGGTGGTGCCGTCGTCGTCGAAGTCGAAGATCGTCGAGCCGGTGACGTTCGAGCTGCCGTCGACAGTGGTCGCTTGCCAGAGCTCAGTGCCGTCGGTATCGAGCACGAAGTACCGCGCAGATGCCGCGACCCCGATCTCCGGTTCGCCATCTGAGTCGTAGTCGCCGATCGTGGGCGGCCCGCCGCGTCCACCGCCTGGGATCGTCACGGGTCCCCACACCTCGGAAAGGTCGTGGTTGAGCAAGCGGACGTTGCCGCCCGAGATCTGCACGATTTCGGCTTCGGGGTCGTCGTCGAAGTTGCCGACCGCAACGAACCCGTCGGTCAAGGTGCTGTCGTGTTCGATCGAGCCGTCGAAGCCGACGACCCGGTTGCCTGCCAAGATCTCGGGCTGACCGTCGAGGTCGACGTCGGCCACAACGGGTACGCAGAACGTGGTGCCACCCTGCGCGCCGCAGCCCTTGGCGACGGGAGTACGCCAGCGCTCGCCGATCGTCACGTCGCCGAACTCGTCGAAGGTGACCGAGAGGGCGACCACCTGGTTGTTACTCCCCGACACGATTTCGGCTGCACCGTCACCATCCAGGTCGGCGAGCGCAAGATTGCTGAGCACACCGAGGGAGGAGCTGCGTCCGATCTCGTTTCCTTCGTGGTCGAACACGACGATCACGCCGGCACTCGATCCAACGGTGACGACTTCGAGGAACCCGTCGTTGTTGAGATCGCCGAGCACGGGCGCAGAACTCGACCGCACGATCTGCTCGGTGACCCACTTCAGTGAGCCGTCGCGGCCATCCATCGCATAGAGGAAGGAGACACTTGACGAGAGAAACGTCGGGGTGGCCGAGAGGAAGAGCACCTCCGGGAATCCGTCGTTGTCGAGGTCGCCGACGGTCGGCGACTGCATCGCCGCGCCGAAGACGCCGTTGTCATCGGTCCACGACCATTGGATATCGGGCGACAGATTCCGGCGCGGTCCTTCACCGGTGAGGATGACCTCAGCGAGGCCGGGTGCGCCGCCGTCGGTGTCAACGATGTCGATGACGACGGTACGCACGCCTTCGGGTGCAGTGCCGCCCGCGGCAGCTTCGAGATCGATTTCGAGGTCGGCGTCTTGTTGATCGCCCGGCACGTTCGGTGGAAACACCTGGGCCGGCAACGACAGCACGGTGGCGCCATCGCCGTCGAGGAGCGTGACGTCGACTTCGCGCACGCCCAACACGCTGTCGGCGTTGAAGCCGCGAACTCCGAGCAATTCAAGCGTCGTCGGCGACACCGGCGCATCGAACGACAACGTGATCTGGCCGGTCTGGCCTTCGGTGCCGTCCGCCACCCAGGCCGTCCCGACATATCGGTCGACCAGCCTTTCGCTACCGAAGCTCGGCGAGGCCGTCGAGGTAACGACATCCTCGAGGCTGAACCGGGTGAGGTCGATGTCGCTGAAGCGGGTGCCGCCAGAACCTTGCTGGAACGGCGTGTACACGAAGCTGCCATCTGCGGCCACCTCGACCTGTCCGTTGGCCGGCTCGTCGACGATGGCCGCAGTGAGGTCGTCGTCGTCGGGGTCGGTGTCGTTCGACAGCACGCCCGTGTCGGGATCGACGGTCAGCACGTCGTTGATCGCAACGCCGTAGACGTCGTCTTCGGGAGTCGGCGGCCGGTTGGGCACACTGACCTCGAGGGTGAACGACTGGACGTCGATGCCGCCGTTGCCGTCTTCAGCGCGGACGGCGAAATCGACCGGTCCGGCGTCGTCGGTGCTGGGGGTCCAGGTGAGCACACCCGTCGTCGGATCGATAGCGGCGAGCGGGTCGCCTTGTTCGTCGAGCGGTCCAGCTTGGAGCACGAACGTGATGGGGTCGCTCTCGGGGTCGGTGGCGTCGACGTCGTAGACGTACTCGCCACCAACGGTGTGTTCGGTCACCGGGTTAGTGGTGATCTCGGGTGGATCGTTCACCAGACCAGAGGTGATCGTGATATCCACCGGCGTTCCCGGCAGCACCTCTTGACCCGCAAGCGGGAGTTGCAGATTGACCTCATCCACGGCGAAGTCATCGGACTCGCCCGACCCCACGTCACCAACAGTCAGTCCGGCCGCTTCGATCTTGCTGCGGGCGGTGGCTTCGTCGTCACCCAACACGTCCGGCACCGTGACAAGTTCGGGGCCAAGCGAGAGCACGAAGTCAACATCGGTGCCCGATTCGACGCCGGTCCCGGCCGTGGGGGTCTGCTCGATGACCTCTCCAGCGGGGGCGTCGTCGTGACGGCTGCCACCAAGTGCGGGTACCAGTGTTTCGTCGACGATCCGCTCGATCGCCTGACCCTGCTGTAACCCGACCACGTCCGGCACCTCGATGTCACCGGGTGGTGGCGGCGGTGGCGGGTCCACCGGGGGTGGATCAACCGGGGGCGGATCGGTCGGTGTCGGGATCGACGAGATGTAGCCAACGACGTCCAACACGATGTCCAACTCGCGCTGGTTGAACACACACACCGTGCCGGCATCGGACACCTTGGCGATCACCTCATTGGCCACCGCCGGACCGCCAGCCTCGTAGTTCACCGACGACGCCTCCGGACGATCCCCACACGGAAACACCGTCAAGAACCCACGCTGCAACGCCCCGATCGCCGTCGCGTTCATCACCACCGCCTCAACACCATCGGCCGGCACACCGACACGATCGACGACATCCACCTCAGTCACCTGCCGCGCACTACGGCGACCGATCCCCTCGAACAGGCCATCGGCCGTCGGCCGACCCGCACGCGTTTCCAACACACGCGCCGGCACCAACGACACGACACTCGACGGCTCACCCGTCGCGCGCGTCTCGGTATCGGCCGCGCCGATATAGCCGACCACGTCCAATGCGATGTCGAGATCGCGTTGATTGAACACACACACCGTCCCGGCATCAGACACCTTGGCGATCACCTCATTGGCCACCGCCGGACCGCCAGCTTCGTAGTTCACCGACGACGCCTCCGGACGCTCCCCACACGGAAATACCGTCAAGAACCCACGCTGCAACGCCCCGATCGCCGTGGCGTTCATCACCACCGCCTCAACACCATCCGCTGGCACACCGACACGATCGAGGACATCCACCTCGGTCACCTGCCGCGCACTACGACGACCGATCCCCTCAAACAAGCCATCCGCAGTGGGGCGCCCGGCGCGGGTTTCCAACACACGCGCCGGCACCAACGACACCACCGACGACGGCTCACCGACAGCGCGTGATTCGGCAACCGGCAGCGCCTCATCGGCAGGCAAGTCGGCCTGGGCTGGCTCGTCGGCCGACACCGGCGCCGCAACCAACACACCAACGATCAACGAGACGACCAACCCGATCGCAACGCCAACCGTGCCCCCAGAACGCGACACACCCCGACCAGAACCGTCCGCAACGCTCACCCAGCCGAACCTAAAACCACCCCACTAACAGAGCGCCAACACTTCCCCCACGACTTCGACGTTCTTCACAACGGTGCGCAGGGTTGATCTCCACCTCAGCGAGCAGGTGCCCCCGGCGTTGGACGCCGTTCGCCGATTTCCACTGCGGCTCGACCGAGAAGTGGCCGCAAGATCGGGAGTACGTAGACCAAGATGGATCCGACGATCGCGGCTCCGAGTGCCTCCGGCGCCAAGAGGGCCACACCGACGGCCGTCGCAGACGCCACTGCGTTCGTGATGGCGAGTGTCAACAGATCGCATTCACCGTCGAGCAGCACCGCACTGAGACACTGCGTGACTGTCCCCCACGCGGCCGTGACGCCCATCCACGCCAACAGTGGTCCACCTCCGGTCTCGACCGCACCTCCGAGCGAAGCGACCGCCTTCACGGTGACGACATCAGTGCCCAACTTCGCCGCAATGAAGCTCGCCGCCTGGACCGTGGATAGCGCCAGAAAGGTGAAGACGAAGGTGAACGTGGCGGCGAGTGCGGCCTTCTTCGCGCGTTCGATGCCGTTCTTGGCTGGCACGAACAGTGCCGTGGCGAGCCCTGCGACGGCTGCGGCGACGAACGAAACCTTGGCGATCCCGCCGATCGCCGCGGCGATGAGTCCGGTTGGATCCGTATAGCTGAGGGGCGCCGCTTCGGCGTACAGATATGGGTGTCGTGAACGAGGATCCTCGAGCGCTCCGGTGTCGGGGTCAACGCTGGTGAACAGACCGGTCGTGGCGTCATACTGACGGGCTCGAAGGTGGTAGAGGCCCGTAATGGCGTCTTGCCGTTCGCCAGCGAAGCCATGCGGCCAGGGCATCGAGCCAGTGGCGCGTAGCTCCTCCCCGTATGCGGTGTAGTCGGCGGTGGCCACGACCGTACCGGCGTCGTCGGTCGCCAACCGCACCGATCCGACCTCGTCAGTGTGGGCGTAGAAGGTCTCGCCGCCGCGTTCAACGGAGACCAAGTCGGTTCCGTAGGTGTAGCTCGCGACGAGTTGGCCGCCGACGTGCTCGACCAACACCTCAGGCACGCCGGTGGCCGCAAGCGGATCGACGAGGAGCGATGTCCCGCTCGAACCGACGCGGGTTCCGAGCGGATCAAGATCGTACGAGGCAACCGCCCCACCTGGCAGTACCGCATTGGCGAGCAGACCACGGTCGTCGTAGCCGTACAGCGTCGTCCCACTGCCGTCGCGGATCGACAACTGTGCGCCCTCACCGTCGTAAGTGAAGGTCGTGGTACCCGCAGCGATGAGGCGGTCGTCAGGGTCGTAGGTGTAGGACGTCGTCGTCCCCGCTACGGCGTCACTCTGGGCGATCCGATTCGACACAGCGTCGTAGGCGTAGGTCAGCTCAGCCAGCACGGAACCACTGACATGCGTCTCGCCAACGAGGCGCCGGGCGACGTCATACACGTAGGTCGACTCCGTGCCATCCGCTTGGGCGACCTTGGTCGGGTCACCGGTTGCGTTGCGCTCATAGTCGAACTGTTCGAGCAACCCCGCGCCAGCGTCGTGTCGAATGCGACTGGCTCGGTGCACGGGATCATAGGTGGTGGCCGTCGTGGTGCCGTTCGGTCGTGTGATCGATGCTTGGCGGCCTGCTGCGTCATAGCCGTACGTCGTCGTGTTGCCCGCATCATCGGCAACACCCACCATTCGGCCGAGGGCGTCGTAATCGTAGGTGGTCTGTCTACTGAAGCCACCGAGGAGGCTGGCGGTCACGGCCGTTCGGCGACCGGCCTGGTCGTAGCTGTAGCTCAACGCAGTGCCGTCGGGATGGGCGATCCTGGTCACCTGGTCCATCGCATCGACCGTGTAGACGGTGGTGCCGGCTGCGTCGGTGGCCGAGATGAGCGCCCCCGTACCGTCGTACGCGAATTCCTGCGACTCGCCACTGGCGCCGATCCGGCTCAGCGGTCGACCCATTTGGTCGTATGTCCAGACCGTGATCTCACCGTTCCGGTTCGTCGTACTGACCGGGAGCCCGTCGCTGTCGTAGGTGGTGCGCTCCGAGACGCCGGTGGGAAACGCGGTGGCGACGAGACGACCGGCGAGGTCATAGTCGTATCGGGTGGTATTGCCGTTCGCGTCGGTGATCGAGGTCTGACTGCCGGCGGCGTCATACGTCGCCATGGACACGCCACCCAGCGGGTCGGTCACCGCAATGAGACGACTCGCCTCGTCGTACGCGAACTCGGTTGTCGCTCCGGCCTCGTCGGTGATGCTGAGCAGGTTGCCGACAGCGTCGTAGGTACGTTCTTCCAACGTCCCGTCGGGGAATGTCGTGCGGACGATCTGATCCCGGCTGTCATAGTCGAACTCGGTGCGGCCGCCGACCGGGTTGACCTCGGCGGTGCGGTTACCTTCGAGGTCGTACTCGTAGCTGAGGACTCCGCCGAGGGGGTCCGTCACTGTGCTCAAGCGCCCTGCGGCGTCGTACCCAAATGTCGTGACCTCACCGTTCCGGTCGGTCTCACTAGCGATTTGTCCGGCCAGGTCATACGCGGTCGACGAGACAGATCCATCGGGCCACGTCGTGGACACCCGCCGGTCGAACGCATCATAGGTGTGCGAAGTCACACCCCCGTCGCCGTCGGTCTCGGTTTCGAGCTGCCCTGATGGCGTATACGTGAAACGGCGCGTTGTCCCGTCGGGCAACTGCACGACGGTCGGACTTCCAGAAGCGTCCACCTGCTGACTGATTCTGGTTCCGCTGCCGGTGGTCATTTCGGTCAGTACGTCCTGATAGTCGACTGCCAGCGCGGTGGTCGCGCCGGTCGCATCGGTGATCAGCGTCGGGTTCCCCCGGCCGTCGACCTCTACCTCTGCGCGGACGCCGACGACTGGCCCGGCAACCGCAACGGGATTGCCTGCCACGTCATACTCCGTCACAGTCGTCGCCCCATCCGGCTCGACAGTGCTCACCCTGCGACCAAACTCGTCGTAGATATTGGTCGTGATTGATCCGTCAGGTTGCGTGACGGTGAGGAGGTTGCCGAACGCATCGTACGACTCCTCCTGCAGCCCTCCGGATGGGTCAATCGTGCGCACGCGGTTGCCACGGGCGTCGTAGACGAACGTCGTCGTCCGACCCAACGCGTCTTGCTCCGTCAGTGGGCGTCCGCCGCTGTCGTAGGTACTCGTGCGCACCCCACCGGCAGGGTCGGTCACCGTGAGCACATTGCCGTCGGCATCGAAGGTGCGAGCCGTGGTGCGCCCGAGCGGGTCAGTAGTGGTCAGTTGGTTGCCATCGGCGTCGTACGTGTTCGTCGTTGTCCCACCGAACGGATCCACGATCGACACGACGTTGCCGTCGAGATCGTAGGCATACGTTGTCTCGTTGCCCTCACCGTCGGTGACGACCTGGCGTTGGCCGGCAGTGTCGTACGTGAAGACGGTCCGCTCTCCTCCTGCTGATGTGATCGCCGCAAGCCGGCCCTCGGCGTCGTACTCGCGGCGCTCGACGGGTCGGCCGAGAGGGTCGACGATCTCGATCAGCTGATGGCCAACGGCGTAGACGAACGTGGTGCGGGCGTCCTCGGCGTCGGTGTGCGCAACGAGATCGCCCGCCGCGCTGTAGCTGTAGGTCTGCGTGTTGCCCGCCGGGTCGGTGACCGACACGATCCGACCCGATGCGTCACGATCGAAGGCGACCGACGTGCCTGCCGAGTGCGTAATGCCATCGTCATCGATCGTGATGACGTTGCCATTGGGTTCTTCGATGCGGGTGATCGTCCCGTCGACATCGAGAGTGAACGACGTGCCATCGCGTTGCGTGTACACGAATCCGGCGGGATCAAACGCCCTCAGTGTGACGTCGTCGACGAGTTGCACATCGTTCGCTCCCTGCAAGACCAGGAGGTTTGGATTGCCAGTCGGAACCAACGTTCCGGACGTACCGGGCCGAGGAGCGTACGTCGCAGTGGTGAACGACAACGGCACGTACGAGGCGGCTCGCGGCGAGGGGCGAAGGTCGAACACCTCCTGATCGCCGTCGGGCAGTGTGATCGTGACGCTGTGCTCGGTTGTCGGCTGGAGCGTGCTGGAGCCGAAGCGGCCGAAGATGATCTCCCACCCGAGACCCTGTCCCGGACTC
>JBCBSO010000135.1:0-8714 GCA_039819205.1 Actinomycetota bacterium | reverse complement strand
TGATGAGCGCTCGGACTCGGACAGCGAACCCGCAGTTCTGCCCTCGCCACCTCGTGCGCTGCTCGTTGGGGACTCGACCCTGCTCGCAGTGGAGACGTACGCCGCCACGGACGGACTGCAGGGCTTTTCCCACGATCTCGACGTGGCCTCTTGCCGAACACTCGGCGTGGCCTCGTGTGGCGAGCCGCCGCGTCCCCCGAACGCGGTGGAGACGATCCGTGCGGCCACAGGACCGTACGACATCGTCGTCGTGATGGCCGGCTACGACGAGTGGTGGACGTCGTTCCCCCAGAGCCTCGAGCAGGTCGCGGCTGCCGCGCGCGAGGTCGGTTCGCAAACGCTGCTCTTCCTGAACTTCCGCGAAGGCTTTGGCTACGTCGCACCCGACGGCCGAATCGCCACCGAGGCGTTCGAACGTAACAACGAGACGCTCGAGCGGATCGCTGGCAGCGGCGCGCTACCTGAACTCGTCGTCGCGGATTGGTCCGGATACTCCGCGGGCGATGTTGGCGACGACTGGCTTGCGGACGACGGGATCCACCTGACCCCTCTCGGGGCATGGGCGGTCGGTGACTACATCAGCCGATGGATCGCACACCTGTCGGGGCGTCCGTGCCCGACGATGCCCGATGGTCCGACCTGCGAGAATCCGGATCTCGCGCCGGACCGACCGTCGCGAGACGTGCTTCTCCCCGACCCTTGAGGTCGGTTCGGTCCGGTTGCATCTGCGCTCAGCTCGCGTCGGCTGCCAACTGTTCGAGCGCTCGACGCGCCGTCGCATTCGACGGATCGATCTGGAGTGCGTCGTCGAGGAGTTCGATCGCCTGCTCGATGTTGTCGCGGTCTTCGGCGAGTGCTGCCAGGTTGATCAGCGCGCGCGGATCGTTCGGGGCGAGGTCGGCGGCCGTGCGCCACGCACGCTCGGCCCCCTCGAGGTTGCCGAGTTGCGCCGCTGCGAGGCCGAGCCCGAGGTGGGCGCGCGAGGACGACGGATATGCAGTGAGCACCAGGTCGTAGACAGCCAGCGCGTCGGTTGCACGCCCGGCCGCTGTCAGCAGCTCCGCCCGGTCCATCGCGAGGTCCGGATCGCGCGTACCCGCGATCTGTTCCGCCGCCTCGAGTTGCTCCAGCGCCTGATCGATCAGACCGGACGTCGGCGCAGTGGCGACCTCCTCGCCACTTTGGACTGCGCGTGTCGTGAGACGCACCGACGCCTGGCGGATATCGAATCGTGCCGGGGCCAGCGACGCCGCGGATTCCAATTGGTCCAGTGCTCGGGCGAGGTCGCCATCGTCCGCCGCGTCGAGTGCCTGCCGTGTCCTGATGTCGGCAACGGTCTCGGTGAGGCTCACCGCAATCACGGCGAACCCTGCGATCGCGATCGCCGACGTGAGCGCGACCGTCTGCGTCGTCGAGATCGAACGACCCGATCGATCGTCACCCGCCAGCGCTCCCCACAGCAGCCCGGCGATGAGCCAGGCCAGTGGGTCGATGACGGGGTCGGCGAAGGCGAACAGGAGCGCCACGAGGTAGGCGACGAGCGACGCACCCATGGCGAGCGGCATCAACTCGGTACCTCGGCGCCTCCGGAAGTCCAGGGCGAGCCGCCCTACCAGCGCCGCGAAGGCCGCAGTACCGACGATGCCAGTGGTCACCAGCAGGTCGAGCGGGAGCGAGTGCGCCCGATCGTGGAGCGCATCGCTGCCATGCTCGCGCTCGAAGGCCGCGTCGATTCCTTGCGGGAGCACGATGCGTTGGCTGTCGAGACCGCTGCCGAGGAGCGGGGCATCACTGAGCGCGGATGTGGTGGTGGCCCAGAGGTCGATCCGGCCGAGCGCGGTGGACCGCGTCAGCTGCGGGACCACGAGCAGCAGCACGAGCACAGCGGCGAGACCGCCCAGCACCCATCGGGCGGTCGCCGGGACGGTCGATGGTCGCCGGTCTGCGGACCCACTGGATCGAGTCCTGCGAAGGACCGGAACGATCAGCGCCAACGCAACGACGGTGGCGAGCCAGGCGCCACGCGTGCCCGTGGCGACCAGTCCGGCGCCGATCATCACGAGTGCGACCAATGCGAAGCGCCGCCATCGTGGATCCGCGCTCCGAAGCTGCACGACCGCGATCGGAGCGACCATCGCCAGGTGTGTCCCCGCGAAGGTCGCGCTTCCCCAGGTGCTCCGCGCCCGCTCGACGCCGGTCGGCTCCCCGACGTCGACGATCTCCAGTCCGAACCGCTCGGCCACGGCGAGCAGCCCGACGATCGCCCCGGCGATCACGAGACCGCGCACGGCCAGCCGAACGATGTCGCCACGATCGCCAACGGATGCGCCGAGTGCGAACGCTGCGACGCCGACGGACGCCGCGATGAGCCCCGCCCCTCGGTTCGGTGCCCCGAACACGCTCATCCAGGGTGCGACACCGACGAGCGTGGAGACGCCGATGGCGGCCAGCCAGGGCAGAAACCAGCGCCACCGCGGCCAGATCAGCCGGCCTGCAGCTGCACACGCGGTGAGACCGACGGCGACCAGCACCGCAACGCCGAGCAGCTTGGCCACACGAAACGGCGCAAACGCCGGCGGGAGGACGAGCAGCGGGACTGCCGTGACGATGCCAGCGGCGCACCACCCGGCGATCGTCGACCAACGGTCAGGTGATGCGTCGCGTGCCACGTGCGGATCGGGACGGCCGGCGACTGCCGATCAACAGCGCCATGCCCAGCACGAGGAGCGCGATGCTCACGTGTATCACCGAACCCGAGTCCGCACCGGTTGCGGGCAGGGTGCGCGCCGGTGGTGTTGTCGGCTGCGGGGTGGGAGGCGAGGTGTCCGTCGGCGGGTCGACGGGTGAGGGATCCGCCGGTTCCTCTGACGGTGGTGGCGCAGTCGTGGTGGAAGGTTCTGTGGTGGTGGGAGGCTCCGTGGTGCCCGGTGTTCCGCCATCGCTGCCCGGTGTATCCATCACGACTCGCGCATAACGCTCGTGGTCGAACTGCAGTGGCCGGTCGAGGATCAGCGAGCCACGGTCGACGATGCAGGCGGACTCCTCGTTCGGCATCCCCGCGTCGATGGTGATGCAGTCGCCGATGCGGAACATGTCGAGCCAATCGAAGCCGAGCAGGTCCTCGATGATGGGCAGCGTCGTCGATCCCGCGGCGATCGACTCGTTGATCGCTGTCTCGGGGAGGATGATCAGTTCGCCGTCTCCGCAGTCGTCGCCTGGATCAGCGTCAACCCATGTGCCGTCGGGTTGCCGCTGCTGCAATCGGTCGGACATCCGCCAGACGGCCGCCGGTGTTCGAACTGCTCGCGATGTGGTGATCGCACACGTGGCGTATCGATCCGCAGTGGCTTGGATCTGCGCCGCATTCCCGGCGACGCGAGCACGCTGGTTGGCGTCCAACAGCGCCGATCTCACCTTGGTCTCCGCCGTGATGTGTGCCTGCGGTGTGGGTTGCGTGAGTGGGTCGACGAGCTGCTGGCGGAGATCGATCTGGCGGCGCACGGCCGCGTCGATGTTGTTGGGGCCTCCCTCGAGCCAGATGATGTTGGCGAGCGGGTCGGTGTCCACGCCGTCGACCATGTCCGCAATCTTCGCCGGATCGAAGTAGCCGACACGAGCCTCGCCGCCGACGTAGATGAGCAGCGGTTCGCCGCGTTGGAGCGGGTCGGTGGGATGCCAGAGGTGGGCCTCGAGGAATTCGCGGCGCAACTCGGGATTCGTGAGCGACGATGACCATGGGTGCTGAGCATCGGCTGCCTCCTGCAGCTCGGTCAGCACGTCGCGGGCGTAGTCGCTGTCGGGCGGGAAGCTCCGCCCATCGGTGGTGGTCACCGACACGATGTCGATATCGCCGGACACTCGCTTGATCGTTCCGTCGGCGTCTTGGAGCCAGACCTCCCAAGACGACGTTCCGTCATCGAGCTTCACTTCGCGCAGCTCGAGCGCCCGCTCGTCGAAGACGTCGTCCGGTCCCGCCGTGTCGAAGTTGTCCTTGGTCTCAGGCGGGTGGTTGCGACGTGGCACCTGGATCGTGCCCCGACGCACTACGAGGCCGTCTGCAG
Organism: Actinomycetota bacterium; assembly: GCA_039819205.1. GTDB lineage: Bacteria > Actinomycetota > Acidimicrobiia > Acidimicrobiales > Ilumatobacteraceae > JABSQH01. The sequence goes on along the minus strand of JBCBSO010000135.1, from coordinate 4,653 downwards.
CGATGTCCACATTCCGCGTCAGCTTCAGGAGGTCGGTCCACTTCGACGGCAGTGCGGGGTTCGGAGGGACACATGTGGTCCGCGCGGCGGGACATGCCTCGCCGTACCACTCCTTCCATCGCTTGTCGTGTCGGTTGAGTACCCGCGTGCGCGTGTGGTCGTCCACCTCGGCTTCGTCTAGGACGCGAATCAGTTCGGATCGCTCGATCGGTTCGCGCATGGCAACCGATCCTCGATCACCGAGACTGCGGGACCCGTCGGCGGTGTACCCGATTTCGCCGCATCGATAGCCGAGGAATCGACAATCGTCGAGGTTGACGTTCTTCGGCTTGATCGTCACCGGTTTCGGGGTGATCCCCAACGTCGTCTCGAGCCATTCCAACGTCTCGTCCGCTCGAGAACGGATTGCCACCATGATCGGGCGGCCGTTGGCGCCGGTCAATTGTCGAAGGTTGGCGTCGGAGACCCGGTCGATCGCCCACCCGCGGATCGCTTGGACGGGTGAGACAGGTGTCCCCGAGGCGACGCCTCGCAGGAGCGGAGATGCTTGATCGACCCGCGGGTTCACCTGGGCGGCTCGCATCTCATCCGTCGCACCCTCGAGCTTGCGAACTTCCTCGACGTTGAGACGTTCACGAGCGCGGGCGAGCGCGTTCGCCACCCGTTCGCTGCGAGCGGAACGGGCCAGCCAGGTCAGCACCGCCTGCCCGGTGATCTCCTCGATCACGACCGAGCTGACGACCTCGACGCTCTCGCCGGTCTGCTCGATCAGTGCACGAATATCGCCGCGTCCGCCAGCTGCGTCAGCACGTTGTTTGAAGTCGAGAACGGCGGTGAAGAACCCCTCGATGCCCTGGTTGACCGCTGCGGCGACCGGAGCGAAGTCCTCGTCGTATAGGCGGGACAGGTCGGCGGCGATCGCGTCGATCTCCGCTTGCTTCTCCGCCGGGTCCAGCGACAGGACGACCTGCGCGTGGTACTCGGCCCATGCCCAGGCGTACTGCACGGCGAGCAGCTCGGCCTCCGCCGTGGCCGAGTTGAGCTTGACGAGCCCGTTGCCGAGTGCGGCGAGCGCCGCCGGCATCGCGCTGATCATCGACGGGATGTTGGAGAAGAACGAGGCGCCAGCGCTGACGACCGACTCAGCGGTCTCGCCGTACAGCGCCCACGCGATGTCGCCCACCTCGAGCAGCGGCTGCGGGTTGAGCTTCGGGTCGACCTCGACGCGCACACCGTTCGTCCAGCGGCCGTTGCCGACGTCGAGGGTCACGTCAGTCGCGGGATCGAGATCGCGTTCGCCGCCGTCAGCGTCGATGACGATCGCTTTCACCGCCAGGTCGATGATCACCGACTCTCTCCCGGACAGCAACTCCCAACCGACACCAGGCAGCGATGTCGTCTCGACAGCGATCTTGAACGTCGCCTCCGACTCGGGTCCGGGTCCGGGCGCGAGCTCCGGAGCGAAGAATCCGAACTCGCCCGGAAGGGGAAACGCCTCGGTGAGCTCGACCGGACCGAGTACCTGACCCTGGCCGATGTTGATCGCCCGGATCGGCGAGAGCACGATCGTGTCGGTGAGCGACAGGTTCTTCACCGTGCCGGTGAAGTTGGCGGTCTGGCCCTCGTCGATACGGGGCGGCGCCCCCTGATTGCGATCGGCGTGGATCTCGATGGCGAGGATCGCCTCGCCCGCGACCGGCAGGATGCCGGAACCGATGCTCCGAATGGTCTGCTGCGGGCCGTCGTCGGGGTCGGTCAAGGCCTCGAAAAAGGACGACACCTCGAATGTGCCCGGCTGTTCGATCGTGACCATGAGGTCGAGGTCGACCGACTGGCCTGATTTAATCCGCTCGATCGGGAACGTCCCCGCCTCGCCGCCGTCGGTCGGTGGCGGAACTGGCGGACTCGAGGTCGCCGGAAACGGAACCGGCTGCGGAACGACATCGAACAACTCGCCGCCGCGACGCTGCACGAGGTCGAGGTCGATCCCGCCGTCTCCGTCAACGGTTTCGAACGGACGGACCGCCACCAGATCGCCGGAGTCCTCCGCCACCGTCAGCCGCACCGTCATGGGCACCTCTTGTGGGATGTACACAGGGTCGATCAGCTGACCGTTCTCGTCGCGTGGGCCATCGGTGCGGACCTCGAGTTGGACGGGTTCGTCCGGGCCGAGCACTTCGACCTGAAGTGGGGCGGCCCGCACTTCCCACTCGCTCTCGATCGTGCCGGACACGACCTCACCGTTCTGGTTGCCGGTGACCTCCGCCCGGAGTGAGACGGTGCCCTCGGAGACGGCGGTGAGCTGCATGTCGAGGAATCCGACCGATGCTGGTCCCGTACCGAGCGTGCCGATCGGTCCCCCGTCGATCGAGACGGTCGCGTCACCACCAGAACCATCCGTGTCCACCACGATGCTCGTGACCGTCACGCCGGTCACCTCCGTCCCGGTCGTGTTCTCCACGCGCAGTCGGACGTCGGCGGGCTCGCCCCGTTTCACGAAGTTGCCGAGGCCATCCTGACGAAAGAACGCGCCGTCGAAGTCCGGGAGTTCGCAACTGCCGATCGTGGCGAGATACGTGGTGAACGCCGTGGACCCGTCGGGCAGGAATCGCCGCCCGCGGCCGATTGCATCGCAGTTGTCGTTGACGTCGACGACGTCGTCGAGGGCCTGCCATCCGGGTGCGCCACCGACGAGTCCGCGTATCGACTCGATCTCGCCGCCAGGAAAGCGCAGTGCTGCCGATGAGCCGGGCACGCCCCCGGTCACGGTCATCGCAACGACGCCCTCCGAGTTCACCGCGCGGGCAAAGCCGCCACTGATCGTCTCCAGGCTGCCGTCGTAGAAGACGCCTTGTTCGAGACCGGAGGAGTAGAGCAGGTGGCCCGCTGCGGAGAAGTCGACCGCCGATACAAATCCTTCGAACTGCGGCACGACGGTCACCGAACCCGACTCGAGGAAGCCGAAACGGGCGACGGTCCCCGGAAGCTGACCGAACACCGAACCAGCACTGTTCACGGCCATGATGGTCGACAGCGCCGTGATCGGACTCGGGGGCGAGGCCCCCTGATAGCGCACGGCGTTCGACTCCGTCGTCGCGTTCCATGGGATGAGACCGACGGTCTGATTGCCGTCATCGGGGCCGAAGCCGTTGAACACGAACTGCTCGGTCCCGCCGATCACCGGACGAGGAAGTGCCGTGACGCCGGACTCACTCACGATCGACAGGCCGTTGTTGACGGCGATGAGCATCTCACCGTCGTCGTTGAAGTCGAGAAGTGAAACGAACGCACTGGTCAACGGCGTGGTGTCGAGTTCGCCCTCGCTCCATACGGCGACGCCGCTTTCACCTTTCGAGGCGTCGAAGTACGGTCCGGCAATCTGTCCGGCGTTGTTGATCAGGCGTGGACTGAACCCGGCCGGAAGCTCCACGATCGTGCCCGCGGCGAATGCGGTTCCACTCCCGCTTCCGCCCGATGTCGGAACCATGACGAGCGAAACCGCCAGCAGCGCCAACGCGAGGGCGATCCTTGCCGACCCCGTGCGCGGCATCCGCCGTCGGGTCGCACTCTCCCCGTTCGCCGGCCTGGGCGTCTGCGCCTGGGCACCGAGTACCGATTCATCCATGTCGCAACCGCTCCGCTATCTCGATGACCCCGGCACGCATCGCGCGGACAGTACAAAGACCCGTCTAACAGACCGCCAACAATCAGAACACAGCGCAGGAACAGCGCAACGGAGCGACATTCATCTTCGGACACGACCCCAATCTGTGGGCGACGATCAACACACATGATGTCTGCCGCAACGTTCGACGCGACCGGGCATCTCCAAGATCAAGCGGAGCTGACTCCCCGTCTCCAGCAGCCGGCCGACATGTGAGTAATCAATTACTCAGGCACCCACAGTGAGGCGGGTCGTATGGTCGGGTCATCGTTGTCCCGCATTGGGTGTGCGGGCGGAAGGGTGGAGCATGAAGCGTCAACTGGTGGCGATTGCGGGCGTGATCGGAGGCGTCACATTGCTGGCCGCACCGGCCGTCGAGGCGGGCGGCTTCGCGTACATCGGTGACAAGGTCGTCGCGGTTGACGTGTCGGTGCTCAATGGCCCGGCTGACGTCAGTGACATCACGATCGAGGTGTTCGACCGTGATGACGGATCGATGGTGGCAATGGGGAACGACCCGTCCGAGCTCGACTGCGAGACCCCGTTCGTCGAGCTCGATACGGCGCAGGAGTCGTGTTATGCCACCGAGCTCCCGGGAACCGACAACACCCCTGGGCTGTACCAGCTCGGCGCCGTGTTGCCGGCTGGCTACGTGCTGAGTTCGGTGGACTGCGCCGACTTCGATCCGCCGCGCGACGACCTCGACGACCTGGTGTTCAATCCCAACGAGCGATTCACGGGCACCCTCGGCGAGTTCTCCATCGACAGTGAGGTCCCGATTCGCTGTGAGGTTGCGGTCGAGTACGTCACCCGGCCGGTGACGGCCGACGTCGTCGTGATCAACGACGACGGTGGGACCGCCGACGGCTCGACGTTTGTCGTCGAGGTGTACGACGACGGTGGCATGCTCGTCGACTTCGATCCGCCGCGCGACGACCTCGACGACCTGGTGTTCAATCCCAACGAGCGATTCACGGGCACCCTCGGCG
>JBCBSO010000134.1:0-8720 GCA_039819205.1 Actinomycetota bacterium | reverse complement strand
CGTTCCGCGGGACGACCTCCCCCGCGTCCGCGGGCTCCCGCCCGGCAAGGATCCGAGCCAACGTGCTCTTCCCCGCGCCGTTGGCCCCGACGAGCCCGACCCGCTCCCGCGCCTCGATGCCGAGGCCGACATCGTCGAGGACGACGCGCTCGCCGTAGGCCCGCCGGAGACCCTGCGCGGTGAGGACGGGCATGGCCGCCCCACGGTAGCCCCCCGGGGTCCCTGGGCAAGGGCCGGCTGCTGGGTCGCCGACTGCCGCCCTTCGGGATCGGAGTCGGGAGGCCATCTATTGGCCTCGAGCATCCCCAAATGCGAGTATCTTCGACCCGATGGCGGAGTTGGACGTACTCCAGACCCTCCTCGACGAGCTCCCCTTGGGGGTCGTCGTCCTGAACCGAGAAGGCACGGTTGTGCACTACAACCGGTACGAGGAGATCCTCGCCGGACGTCGTCGGGAAAAGGTCCTCGGACGCGATTTCTTCCGAGAGATCGCCCCCTGCATGAACGTCAAGGAGCTCGGTCAGCGGTTCCACAACACGATCGGTCGGGAACCGATCCACGTCGAGCTCGACGGTGTCCCGCTCGACCTCGCCACCGCAACGGTCGACCGCTACGAGCGCCGACTCGACATGCGCCGCGGCGCCCTCGAGCGCACGTTTCGCGCCGTTGTCGGCGACTGGTGCATCGAGGTCACGGCCCGCCGCTTCATCTCAATCGTCCGTCGCCACCTCGCAGTGATGACCTACGACATCGACGTCATCGACGCGCCCACCGGGGCAACGCTGGCAGCGGAGTGTGCGATCGACGGCGACGTGGTCAACGAGGACTCGAACTACGACGAGGGCTTCTGGACCCCGGTCGATTCGTCGATCGATCAGCGCCGCGGCATCGTGGTGTCGTCGACGAAGAAGACCCACTTCGTCGCGGCGACGGCGATGCACGCCCACGTGCACCTCGACGGCGAGGCACTCGACCAGCCGACGGCGGCAGTCGCCCGCCCGATGTGGTCGTCGTGTCGCGACGAGCTCGCCGTCGTTGCCGGCAGCCGAGTGACGGTGACCAAGCTCGTCAGCAATGTCAGCTCACGCGACGTACCGGCAACAGCTCATGATGCTGCCGCGCTGAGCGCCGCCGCGCACAGCGAGCTCGACATCGCCAGCGACGTCGGGGTCACCGAGTTGCGCGCCGAACACGAGGCTCGATGGGAGGAGATCTGGAACGACGCCGACGTCGTCATCGACGGCGACCCGGATGTGCAGGAGGGTGTGCGCTTCGCCATCTTCCAACTCAACTCGACGTTCACCGGCGACGACCCCGAGCTGAACATCGGGCCCAAAGGGTTCACTGGCGAGAAGTACGGCGGGGTCACGTACTGGGACACCGAGGCGTTCTGCCTGCCGTTCTACCTGGCCACCGCCGATCCCAACGTGAGCCGCAACCTGCTGGTGTATCGACGTCGCCACCTCGACGCGGCGATCGCCAACGCCGAGAAGCTCGGCTTCTCGGGCGGCGCTGCGCTGTATCCGATGGTGACGATCAACGGTGAGGAGTGCCACAACGAGTGGGAGATCACCTTCTGTGAGATCCATCGCAATGGGGCGATCGCCTTCGCCATCTACGACTACGTCAGAGCGACCAACGACGAGCGATATCTCGTGGAAGGCGGCCTCGAGGTGTTGGTCAGCATCGCTCGGTTCTGGGCGCAACGCCTGTCGTGGTCGAGGCAGCGCAATGCGTACGTGCTGCTCGGGGTGACCGGGCCCAACGAATACGAGAACAACGTTGACAACAACTGGTACACGGCGCTGATGGCGCAGTGGACGCTGCGGTATGCAGCCGATGCAATCGACCGAGCCACAGCGATCGATGCTGACCGCGCCGCCGCCGTGTTAGCCGAGTGGAACGTCGACGACCACGAAGCGGCGGCATGGCGGGAGATCGCCGACCGCCAGTACCTGCCGTACGCCACCGAGAACGACGTGTTCTTACAACACACGAACTACCTCGACAAACAGCTGCTGACCGTCGACGACCTGGATCCGGCCGAGCGGCCGCTCAATCACCACTGGTCGTGGGATCGGATCCTGCGCTCGTGCTTCATCAAGCAGGCCGACGTGCTGCAGGGGTTGTGGGTGCTCGGTGATCGGTTCGACGATGCCACCATCGCCCGCAACTTCGACTTCTACGAGCCGCGCACCGTGCACGAATCGTCGTTGTCCCCGTCGATCCATTCGGTACTCGCGGCGCGCCTCGAACGCCTGGACAAGGCGCACGAGATGCTGCGACGTTCGGCGCGCCTCGACCTCGACGACATCAACCATGACACCGCCGACGGTTGCCACACCACGTCGATGGCCGGCACCTGGCTCGCGGCGGTGCAAGGCTTCGGCGGGATGCGGGTGGTCGATGACCGGCTGCAGCTCCGGCCGCAGCTCGCGCCGGCGTGGGATCGACTGGCCTTCTCGATCCGCTTCCGCGGGAGCCGGCTGCGCGTCGAGGCGCGGCGCGATGGCGTAGATGTCGTGCTGCGGTCGGGGCCACCACTGACGGTGGTGGTCGACGGCGAACAGCGCACGATCAGCTGAGTCTCGCGGTGACCAGATGGTTGGTGTCGCATCTGATGCACTTGCGTCGATATATGCAACTCTGCTGAAATGTCAGCGTGCACAACGATATGGATGGCTTTCGCGCGATGGGCAATCCAACTCGGCGGCGATTGCTCCACCTCGTGGCCGAACACCCGCGTTCAGTCGGCGAGTTAGCGACGGCGATCGACGCCAGCCAGCCGGCGACCAGCCAGCACCTGAGCACCTTGCGCCGTGCAGGGTTAGTGACGGTGGAGGTTGACGGCCGACACCGCCGCTACGCCGCCGACTTCGCCACCCTGGGTGAACTGCGCGCTGAACTCGACCGTTTTTGGAACGGTGCCCTCGATCGCCTGGTGGATGCGGCGACGCAACATGGGCAGGCCAACGCGCGGGCAGCATCGTGAGACTGGCCAGCTGCGATCGCGAACTGCCAGTCGGCATTGATATCGCGTGGTCGCTGGTGTCCACGCCGTCGGGCCTGACGCAATGGTTGGCCGTTGACGCCACCGTCGAACTGCGTGCCGGGGGTGCGGTGCGGTGGACACACGACGACGGGGCGATCGTGGCCGGCGAGGTCGTCGCGGTCACGCCACCCCGTCAGCTGGTGTTCACCTATGGCTGGGAACGCGGCCGATTCGACGTCGCGCCCGGGTCGACCGAGGTGACGATTTCGCTCACACCAGTCGGGCCGCAACGAACGCGCGTTGCGGTCGAGCATCGGGGGCTCAGCGAAGAGATGGCCGCCGTCCACGAAGGCGGCTGGACACACTTTCTCGGTGAGCTCGCCCGCGCCGCGGGAGACGACCGATGAGCTTCGTCGGCTTCGATCCCGCAGCCGTAGCGCTCCTCGCCGAACTGCCGACATGGGACGCCGAACGCTACGACGCGCATCGCGACCAGCTGAAGGCCGGCGTGACTACTCCCGGGCGCGAGCTGATCACTGCGGTGGCCGATGACCTGCCCACAGAACTAACCGTGTCGAATCGCTCCTCGGTGTCGCCGCTGCATCGCGATCTGCGCTTCGCCGCAGCCGACTCGCCGCGGTACAAGGATCACCTGTTGCTCACCGCCTGGCACGGCGACGACAAACGAACCGGCGCCACGTTGTGGTTGCGAGTCGATTCGGCCCAGGTCGGGTTCGCCAGCGGCATCTCGCTCGACGGTGCGCACCGCGACCGGTGGCGGTCGGCGATCGCCGACGACCCGGGCGTGGCACTGACCTCCGCGATCGATGACATCGTCGCAACGACCGACGCCGACATCGCCGGCGAACAGCTCGCCCGGGTGCCCAAGCCATATCCACGCGAGCATCCGCATGCCGACCTCCTCCGGCACACGGGCATCCAGGTGCGCTACATCGAACCGCTCCCCGACGACGTCGGCACCGCAGACTTCGCCTCGTGGTGCGCGGCGCGACTCGACCGGTTGTTACCCGTGCACCACTGGTTCGTGGAGCACATCGAAACGGAGACCTGACATGAGTGACAGCACCACCGACACCGACGCGCAGACGCTCTTCTGGGATCTCATCGACGAGCTGCAAATCGCCGACGACCGGGTCCACGAAGGCCGCATCATGAGCAGCCGTTGCGCCCGAGTCGACGGCGAGTTCCTTGCGCTCTATCACAAGCCCGAGTGGGGCCTGGTGGTCAAGCTGCCGCGCGACCGCGTGACCGAGTTGGTCGAGCGCGAGGTCGGCCGACCGTTCCGTCCGAATGGCAAGGTGTTTCGCGAGTGGGTGTCGATCCCAGACGTCGATGCCGACACATGGCGGGCGCTCCTCGGCGAAGGCGTCGCCTTCGTCGCTCCGCGCGCCTGACCGCAGCGGCGGTCGCTATCGGTCGCGGTTCGCCAGCCACGCGCTGGGACGAGCCGCGTGGCCAAGACGCACCAGATCGGGTTCGACCGTGTCGAGGTCGTGACCGAGCTCACACAGCACGCCCGACCATCCGACCAGCGACATCGCACGCTGCCGATCGAGGTCGCTCGACGCCGACCCGACGCAGTCGATCATCGCTGCGGTCGGAAACTCGACCGGTTCATGCGCCACCGCCGGAGCGGCGCGCCGAAGCGTATCGCCGGCTCGCTCGAGGCGATCGGCATCGTCGTCGATCAAGGCAGCCACTGCGGCACGCGCATCCGGACACACCGTTTCGGGCTCGGGGATCGAGGGAACCAAGCCGACCACCATGGCGCGCGACAGCCATAACGGGCGGAGCGCAGCGATCCACGCGCGGAGATCGATTGGTTCGCCGTTCTCGGCGCGTGCGGCGACGAGCGCCGCCTCGGCTTCGCGTCGGAGCACGGTCAACTTCCTGGCGGCCGCGGTGTGCTCGTCGGCGTCGCCTTGCAGACTGCGGATCGCCCGCGCGGCGCCATGAAACGCCGTGGCGGCTGTGTCGGCCAGCATGCCCCGGGCACCCCGCGGCCACAGGACGAAGCTGAGGGCGACCGACGACCCGGCGCCGATCGCAACGTCGACGACGCGAACCACGCCGGTGTCGATACCCGGATTGTCGAGCAACATGAACAACGACACCACGAGCACGGCAAACGATGCCTGGCCGACCCCGACGCCGAATCGCCCAGGGCCGTACCCCGATACCGCCACGGCCGCGACAAACACGATGGCAACAACGACATCGTTGCCGTCGGCCGCCGCGATCCACATCGCACTCACGGCAAACCCGATCGCCGTTCCGACCACCGCGGAGATCGCTGTCGACGTCGTGGAGTGAGCATTGGATCGAAGGATGAGCAACGTTGCCAGCACGATCCAGAAGCCGTGTTCGACGTCGACCACCTCCGAGATGAGCACCGCACAGGCCAAGGCGGCGCCGACGCGGACCGCGTTGACCATCACCACGCCGCGCACCCGAATCTCGCTGGCAATCGTCGCCCACGCGCGCCCCAACGACGCACCGAATCCGTCGACCGGTGCGTCACGGAGCTCCGGGGCGGTGGTCAGCTCCGGAATCTCGTGCGGGTGGTTGGTCACCGCGCGCGCAGCATCGAATTCGATCCACACGATCAGATGCATGAGCTCGAGCGGGCTGATCTGGGCGCGCAGCACGTCGACCGCCTCGTCGGGACGGTCGACGGCAATGTCGTGGCGCAACATCGTGCGCGCCCGCTCCAGACTCTCATCGAGCGCCGGCAGCTCCTCAAAGGCGAGGCGCGGGTCGCGTTCGCCGCGCAGCACCGCGCCAGCGCGCAACAGCGCGCGGCGTACTTCGTCCATCCGATCGTCGCCCGCCTGCTCGGTGCTCAAGCGGGTGATCAGCTCGACCGAGTGCTCCAGGTGCTCGATGAGCCGAAACAGTGCGATCTCGCGCACGGTCGGACCAAACGGACGCAGCGGCGACGACACCATCGCTTGTACTGCGGTGACCTGCTGCTTCATCGCATCGATCACCTGCGCATCGGCTGGCGCGTCGAGCCCGGCAACGAGCGCATCGGTGAGATCGGCAACCGCCAATTCGATGTCACGACGACGATTGATCGGCCACAACACCATCGCCGCGATGAGCGCGGCAATCGCTCCGAACGACCAGCCCAACACGCGATCGAGCAACCCAGCGTCGGTCAGGGGCTCCAATACCGACAACGAGAAGGCCAAGGCCACGCCGGGAACGTGCAGCGGCAGATAACCGCCGAGCGACGACGCCACGGTGATGCAAAAGCCCACAGCGAACATCCCGACGACCGCCAACACCGCAGACCCCGACAACACGCCACCGAGCAGTGCCGCCAGCGAGCCGAGCACAAGAAAGGTGGTATACGCCGCCGCACGCGAGCGCGGCGGACCCGCGTAGTCGGCGAATACGAGCCCGACAAACGCGGCAAACACGCCATACATCGCAATGGTCGTGTTGTCGATCACGGTCAACCCGACGACGAGTACGAGCGGGACAACAACCGTGGCGCGACCGGCACGACGCAGCGCGATGTAGTCGGGAGCGTCCGCCGAAAACACGCGTGGCACGCGCATGCACGGTACCCGCAACGCGTTCTCGGGTTCTGTTCCAGTTCGTCACAGGCCGCGCACATGTCGCCGCCGTCACGATGTGATTCACCAAACGCCACTGCCAACAGGCAGTGGCTCGGGCGGGGCCCGGTGGCCCTGGGGCGTGGCGGACGTCCCAGGGCCGTGCCCGCGTGGCCCGCCACTCGATGTCGCCACGCCGTACGCCGACTACGTTCGCGATCGACCACCGCGCACGCGTGGTCGCGATCGAGAGGGGTCGAGATGGAAGCGTTCACGTTCGACGGCAGCGACGGGCAGACGCTCGCCGCATACCGCTGGCTCCCAGACGGCGAGGCGCGCGCCGCGGTGCAGATCGCCCATGGCGCGGCCGAACACGCCAAGCGGTACGACCGTGTGGCCAACAGGTTGGCGACCGCCGGCTACGCCGTCTACGCGTCTGATCATCGAGCCCACGGACGTACGGCTGACGAGTTCGGCACGTTCGGCGTCGCTCGGCCCGGCGGCTGGGCGGCGATCATCGACGATCAGCACCAGCTCAGCGCACGCGTGCGCGCCGACCTCCCCGGCGTACCGCTCTTCCTCGTCGGACACAGCATGGGGTCGTTTATCGCGCAGGCCTACGCGCAGCGGTGGGGCGGCGAACTCGCCGGGCTCGTGTTGTCGGGTACCTCGGGAGGGCTCGGACTCGACGATGACACGCTGGCGATGATCCGTGCCCTCGGCCAAGGCGATGGGGCCGACGCCCCGTCGGAGGTATTCGCCGCGATGTTTGCCGGCTTCAACACGCCGTTCGCCGCCGATGACGCAACCGGGTTCGAGTGGCTCAGCCGCGACCCCGACGAGGTGGCGATCTACGTCGCCGACGACTGGAGCGGATTCCCGCTTTCCAACGGCTACGTCGCCGACATGCTCGACGGCGTCAACGCGATGTGGACCGACGAAGCAGAGGCGGCGATTCCGCGCGATCTCTCGGTGTATGTGTTCAGCGGAGCAGAGGACCCGGTGGGCGGCGAGAACGTGCAGTCCGTGCGCGATCTGGTCGACCGGTGGCGCGCCGCCGGGATCGACGACGTCACGCTGCGACTGTACGACGGCGCCCGCCACGAGACGCTCAACGAAACCAACCGCGACGAGGTCGAGGCCGAACTCGTCGCCTGGCTCGACGGAGTGCTCAGCGCCGGCTGAACTCGCCGTCGGGCGATCGCGCGTCGCCACCGATCGCTGCGAGCACGGCGACGAGCATCACCACTCCCAGCGCGCCCGCGACGAGGAACGCCGCCTCGGGCCATCGATCGAACAGCGGGATCAGGGCGAGTGGTCCGATCGCGTGACCGGCAAAACGGAACGCCAGCGACGACGACACACCGCCGCTGCGGTTCTCCGGCACCGCGAGCGCGGCCAGCTGCAGCAAGATCACGAGCGAGAATCCGATCGCTGCGCTGACCAGCACGAAACCGACCGCCATCACGCCCACCGAGCCGATCAACCCGAGCGCGGCCACCGCAGCGGCCGCGCCGAGCAAGGCGACGATCGCCGAGCGGCGCGCTCCCCAACGATCGAGCAGCCGTCCCCACCACGGGCTGGCGATCGCGGTGCAGGTGCCGCCGATGGCCAGCACGGCACCGGCGACGGCGGCAGAGGTGCCGAGTTCGTCGCGCAGGAACAAGCCGACGAGCACCGCGGCGCCAAGCGGTCCGGCCGCGCCGGCAAACGACGCGATCCACAGCGCAACCATGCGTCGTGTGAGCAGCGGCCTGATCGGGGGAGCCGCGGCACCCGGCCGCGGTTCGCCAACGATCGGTCGGGTGGCGAGCAGCGCCGCCACCGCGGCCACTCCGACAAATGCCAATCGCCAGTCGACGAGGGCCACCACACCGCCGACGAGTGGCGCGGCAGCTGAGCCCGCCGCTTGGAAGCTGGCATAGATCCCTACCGCGCCGCCAGATCGGGCCGCGGGAACCACCTCGACGAGCGCGGCCAACAACACCGGGGTGATGAACGCGTTGCATGCGCCCTGGATCGCGCGCGCACCGATGAACAGACCGAGGTTCGGCGCGAGCGCCGCCAACAGCGACGCCACGGCATAGGCGATGAACGTGAGACGCAACACGCGGCGCCGGCCGTAACGCTCGCCGATGGTGCCC
>JBCBSO010000133.1:0-8769 GCA_039819205.1 Actinomycetota bacterium | reverse complement strand
ATCTATTGGGGCCCCGAGGGCACCTGGCTGGCCGACGAGCGCTACAGCGGCGATCGCGAGCTGGCCGACCCGCTCGGCGCGGTACAGATGGGTTTGATCTACGTCAACCCCGAAGGCCCGAACGGCAACCCCGACCCAATGGCCTCGGCTCGCGACATCCGCGAGACCTTCGGCCGCATGGCGATGAACGACGAGGAGACCGTCGCGCTCATCGCCGGCGGGCACACCTTCGGCAAGGCCCACGGCGCGGCCCCCGATAGCCACGTCGGACCCGAGCCAGAAGGCGCGCCGTTGACCGAGCAAGGGTTCGGCTGGAAGAGCGACTTCGGCAGCGGGTCGGGCAACGACACGATCAGCAGTGGGCTCGAAGGTGCCTGGACCACCAACCCGACGCAGTGGGACAACGGGTACTTCGATCTGCTGTTCAAGTACGAGTGGGAGCTCACCGAGAGCCCCGCCGGTGCCAAGCAGTGGACGCCGAAGAACATCGACGACGCCGACATGATGCCGACGGCACACGACGCGAACGAGAAGGTTGCGCCGATGATGCTCACGTCGGACCTCGCGCTGATCACCGACCCGGTGTACAAGGAGATCTCCGAGCGGTTCCACCAGAACCTCGACGAGTTCGCCGACGCGTTCGCCCGGGCGTGGTTCAAGCTGCTGCACCGCGACATGGGCCCGAAGGATCGTTACCTCGGTCCGTGGGTGCCCGAAGAGGATCTGATCTGGCAAGACCCGGTGCCGGCCGTCGACCACCCGTTGGTCGACGACGCCGACGTTGCGGCGCTGAAGGCGAAGATCCTCGAGACCGGCCTGACCGTCGACCAACTCGTGGCGGCTGCGTGGGCGTCGGCGTCGACGTACCGCGACACCGACAAGCGCGGTGGCGCCAACGGTGCCCGGATCCGTCTCTCGCCGCAGGCCGAGTGGGACGTCAACATCGTGTCCGGCGTGAGCCGCACGATCGACGCCCTCGCCGGCGTGCAGAGCGAGTTCAACGCATCGGCCAGCGGCGGCAAGCAGGTATCACTCGCCGACCTCATCGTTCTCGGCGGCGCCGCGGCGATCGAGCACGCTGCGAAGGCGGGTGGTCACGATGTCACCGTGCCGTTCTCCCCCGGACGCACCGATGCGACCGAGGAGCAGACCGATGCCGACTCGTTTGCGCCGCTCGAACCGACGGCCGACGGCTTCCGCAACTACCTGCAGAAGGGACACGGCCTGGCCGCCGAGCACCTGTTCATCGACAAGGCATTCATGCTGACGCTGTCCGCACCTGAGATGACCGCCCTGGTGGGTGGCCTGCGGGTACTCGGCGCCAACGCGGGCGACAACAGCCAGGGCGTGTTCACCGAGCGGCCCGGAACACTGAGCAACGACTTCTTTGTGAACCTGCTCGACATGAACACCGTGTGGTCGGCGACGTCTGACACCGAAGACTCGTTCGAAGGCCGCGATCGCGACTCGGGCGAACTGCGGTGGACCGGCTCTCGGATCGACCTCGTGTTCGGCTCGAACTCCGAGCTCCGGGCGCTGTCGGAGGTGTACGCCAGCAGCGATGCCGGCGGCAAGTTTGTCGCCGACTTCATCGACGCCTGGGCGAAGGTGATGAACGCCGATCGGTTCGACCTCGACTGAACATCCCAACTGCACTACCCGACTGATCCGGCGGGTACATGGGTCGAGCGTTGACGGCGATCGACGTCTACGCTCGACCCATGCCCGGATCGCCACCACGGCCACGCGCTGGCTGGTACAAGGAGATCGACGGCGGGCACCGGTACTGGGACGGCGAACGGTGGACCGACGACCGTGCGCCGGCACAGATTCACGTCGAGCGCACCCGGGTGCCACCCGATGGGATGCGCTTCAACGCACGGGCGCGCGGCGCTGATCAGGTGGTGACGGTCACACCACGCGGTGTGCGCTACGCCCACCGCTACCCCAACTGGATGACCTGGACGGTGTCCATCGCCACGCTCGGCATCGCCGCTGCGGTTGCGTGGAAGCGCATCCAGTTCGGCAGCGTCGAGGAGTACGTGACCATCGATCGCATCCAGTCGGTCGATGTTGATGAGCGAGGCGATGAGAGTGCCCTGATCATCACCAGCAGCAACGACCAACTCGAGCTGCTCACCGATCCCGACAGCGCCACCGCCGCCGCACAGCTCCTCACCGCGAGCTGACTCCCGGAGATCTCGGCGCACCTCGAGGTGTGTGATCGAGGTCACGGTAGCGCCCCGTCTGTTGCCGCATCGTGGCGGTCGTTCCACACGGAACGACCGCCAGCAACAAGGGGAAGCATCACCATGACCGCCAGCACCATCACACTCGGACACGCCCACGACAGCGAGTGGAGCAAGGAGCAGCCGTCCGCTCATCGCGGTTGGCTGTACGCCGTCGCCGGCGTTGCCGTCGCCGCCGTTGGGACGATCGCCGTCGTCTCTGCCCTGCAAGACGACGGCGCGACAACCTCGACGGGATCGGCGGTTGTCGCCGAACAGGCGACAAGCAGCCAGGCCCTCGTCCAACAGTCCATCGACGACGCCCTCGCCGCACAGCGAACAGCGGCCGCCACCCAGCCAAGCAGCCAGGCCCTCGTCCAAGAGTCCATCGACGACGCCCTCGCCGCACAGCGAACGGCGACCGCCACCCAGCCAAGCAGCCAGGCCCTCGTCCAACAGTCCATCGACGAGGCCCTCGCCGCACACCGCGCCACGCCAGCACCGCCGGTGATGACACCGTTCATCGGAGTCCGCTGAGCTCGATCTCGTCGGGGCGCCGTTAGGCGCCCGATGGTGCCGCCGGCTCGGCGGGTGGACACAACCCGTCGAGCGGGCATCCCCGCCACAGCGACGTCGGCGCCACGCCGTAAGCTCGTCGTTGCGGCGGGTATGGGTCGACCGACGGTCCGTCGCCGATCCACGATGCATCGACGAACGTTCCTCTCCCTCTGCGCCGCCCTGGGTGTCGCCGGACCATTGGCAGCGTGCGCCACCGACGATGCGGGCGACGACGAGGCGAGCGACAGCGATGCAGCCGACGACCAAACGAGCGACTCACCTGGGCGTGTGCTGATCGTCGGAGCCGGCGCGGCAGGCCTGTCGGTGGGTCACCTCCTAGCGCAGCGGGGCATCGACTTCGAGATCATCGAAGCGGCGCCGACGTACGGTGGGCGGATCAAGCGCGCCGACGGCTTCGTCGACTTTCCCATCCCGCTCGGCGGGGAGTGGCTGCACGAACCCGAGGACGAACTCAATGCCATCGTCGACGACCCCGACGTCGAGGTCACCACCGAGATGCGGGCGTACAACCCCGCCGACCCTGCTGGCTACTACGACGGCCAGCTGGTGATCGGCGAACTGGGCGACGAACTCGATCTGAAGTTCGTCGGCGCCACGTGGCTCGACTTCTTCGACGAGTACATCGTGCCCAGCGTTGCCGATCACATGACGTTCGACACCGAGATCGTCGAGATCGAGTACGGCGACGATGGGGTCGTGCTGACCGCGGCCGATGGCACCGCGTTCACCGGCGATCGGGTCGTCGTCACCGTCCCGTTGACCGCGCTGCAGAACGGGCGCATCGCGTTCGACCCCCCGCTGCCGGACGCCAAGCTCGAGGCGCTCGACGGGGCCGACGTGTGGGGCGGGATCAAGGTGTTCGTCGAATTCGCCGAGGCGTTCTACCCCACAGCATTGGCGTTCCCCGACAGCGAGACCGCCGACGGGCAACGCCTGTATTACGACGCGGCCTACGGACAGAACAGCACCGCCAACGTGCTCGGGCTGTTCGCAGTGGGCGCCCAGGCAGAGCCCTATCAACAAGTGCAGGGCGACGGTCTCCGCGACCTCATCCTCGCCGAGCTCGACGAGATCTTCGACGGCGCCGCCTCGCAGCACTACGTCCAACACATCGCCCAGAATTGGAACGAGGAACCGTTCGTCGAACAGGCCTACCTCGCCGATGTCGCCGACGGGTCGATTCCGTCTGTGCTGTGGGAGCCGGTCGGCGAGCGACTGTTCTTCGCTGGTGATGCGTATACAACGCACGACGACTGGAGTGCTGTCGACGACGCGGCCCAGTCGGCGCGCGACACCGTCGAGCGGATCGTTGACGGCGCGTAGACGCAGGTACGGTCGCCGTGATGAGCGATCGACTCACCGGGCAGCGGGTCCTCGTCACCAGCTGTCTGACCTACATGGGACCGCCGATCACCGAGTTGTTTCGAGCCGAGGGCGCCGACGTCATCGCTGACGAGGGCGCCCTACTCGGACCGGACGAGCCGGCCGATCTCATCGCACGGTGCGGTGATCTCGATGCGATCGTCGCCAATCTCGACCTTCCGGCCTACGGCGCAAGGGTCGCCGACATCGACGACGAACAGTGGGTTGCCGGGTTTGACGCGATGGTCCATCCGTTGATGCGCCTCGTGCGCGCCGCCGCGCCGACGATGGCGGCGCGTGGCGGTGGCGCGATCGTTGCGCTCACCTCGTCATCTCCGCTGCGGCGCATGAAGCCGTACGCCACGAGCTACGTCGCGGCGCGTGCGGCACAGAACGCGTTCGTGCGGTCAGCCGGTCACGAGCTGGCGGGCACGAATGTGCGGCTCAACGCCATCGCCCAGAACTTCGTGCAAAACGACACGTACTACCCGCCGTCGATCATGGACAACGAGCGTTTCCGCGATCGGCTGCGCTCCGAGGTTCCGGCGCAGCGCTTGGGTGAACCAAGCGAGACTGCCGAGTTGGCCCTGTTTCTCGCCTCGTCGGCTTCGTCGTTCATCTTCGGTCAGGTGATCAGCAACGACGGTGGCTGGTCGTAGCGCGCAGCGCTGCGGTTAGGCAGCCCGCCCGACATCAACCCCGCCGAGCGTGACGCACTCGGTGCGGCGGGCGCCAGCAAGGTCTCCAGACCAGGTCGCACTGTCGGCACGCGTATCGACCTCGACGCACGACGGCAACATCCCTGCTTGACGGCCTGGGTTGATCACCCAGGTGGGGCCGACGCGATCGATCCACCCACCTTGGCGCGTGAAGGGTGCGTCGTGTATGTGACCGGTTGCCACCATCCACGGTTGGAACTCGTCGATCAGCTCGGTGAGGACGTCGTCGCCGCGGTCCGTGCTCCCGTCCCATGCAGTGACCGTGCCCGCTGGAGGTGCGTGATGAAGCCACAACCACTTGCGGTCGCCGACCAGGTGCACCTGACCGGCGAGCTGTTCGCGGAGCCGCCGCTGGCCGTTGGGACCGTCCCACCATGGACACGAGCTGATGGCCACATCCGGGGTCAGCAGAAGGTCGCCGTCGCTACACACGTTCGGCGCGATGTTTCGGGTCCAGTCGGCAAACCGCTCGCCGTCGCCATCGGTGGCATCGAGATCGTGGTTGCCCGAGCACGCCGCAACGCGCACCCGGTCGGCAAGGTCGCCGAGGAATCCGCTGGTGATCGCTTCCCGCGCTGCCCCGGGCAGACGCAGCGATGCATCGTCGAAGTCGCCCGGTAGCGCAACCAGATCGAACCGAGGACCGTGCTGCTTCACCCAATCGAGGTGTGGAGCGTGACCGTGGAGGTCAGCGACGATCAGGATCGAGCCGATCGAACCGGTCGAGCCGTCGGTGGCGGGTGAAGTGTTGATGCGGTCTGGAGCCATCTCCCCAACCACGGTGAGCCCGACGACACAAGCGTCGCCTGCGACGAACCCAAACGCTGTCTATACGCGGCGGTCGCGCTCAGCGGCGACGGACGACCAGGGTGGCCACGTTGACCGTGAAGTCGAACTCGTCCATTGATGACGCCAGCACCTCGGTCAGCCGCCGATACGCGGCGTCGAGCGTCGACGCGTCGACGCCGAGCCCGGCGCTCACCGTCGGCTCGCTGAACGCCCGGAAGAACCCGACGAACGCCTCGGCTGCTGCGGTCGCACCGACGCCGTCGCGATACGCCGCAATCGCTGGGCTCAGCGACGACGTGAGCGTGATGTCGTCGAGCACCAGCCGGTCGTCAACCACGCCGTCGTCAAACGGTCGTCGAAGTTCGGCGATGGTGCGTTCGTACACGGGGAAGGTGAAGTTCGTGAGCCGATCAGCGTCGACGTGGCCAGCGTCGGCGAGGTCAGCGAGCACTGCGCTGAAGTGACGCCATGCATCGTGCCCGGCCGCCACGCCAGACGGCCCGACCGCCATCAACCCCACGAGCAACCGGCCCCCGGGAGTGAGCTCGACCGATCGGGCCGACAGAAAGCGAACCCAGTCGTGATCGGCTTGTCTGACCATCGCTGCGTGTTCGTCGCCCGCGAGCTGATCGAAGTACACCGCCGTCGTCAACCCCTCGAACCCCGGTTGCGACAGCCACTGGGCTGCGGCCACGCTCACGCCCAGGTCGACGACCCCCGACGGCGCCACCGGTTCGTAGAAGGAGATGGCAGACGCGGTCGGGGTGATGGACCCTCCTGGCGTGTCGAGATACGTACCGGCGCTGCGCAGGTGGCCGAACAGTGTTGCCCAGTCGTTCTCGATCACATCGTTGTGTACGACGAACACCGGCACATCACGATCACGGCTGCGCACCGCGCCGATCGCCGCCGCCACCATCGGCGTTGAGACTCGACCTTGACCACATCCGTAGTCGGCGATCACGACCTGATCACCAATATCGATCGCCTGCGCGAGGGCGGCGACCCGAGCGTGCTGCGCATCGGCATCGTGAGCCTGATGATCGCTGTGCGCGTCGTAGTCGCCGTGTCCAGTCATTCCCTCCGACATCGCCCAAACTGTAGGTGCCAAGGTTCGGGTCCGGCATCGACGGTTGATCACCGTTGGTGGCAGCACGGGCCACACGCCGCTGCGGTCGCGGTCTTTCGTTGATCTTTCGAGGGCCGACCGCGGCTCCTCACCCGCTCTGTGGAGGATCGCCGGCATGACCGAGCAGCACGAGCATCCCGCCACCGATCCATCGGACTCGCCGCCACCTGATCGCCGAGTCAGCCGACGCTCGATCCTCGGCGCGGCCGGAATCAGTGTTGGTGCGATGGCGATCGGCGGCGGCGGTGCCGTTGTCGCCAACCGCCGCGATCGCGGAGGCGATGATCGCTCGGGTAGCAGCCGCGACGGTCGCGGCGAGGGGGTTCGTCGGGCGGGCGAGTCCGACGGTGCTGACATCGACCGGTTCTCGCGGATGTTCGACCTCGAGCGCTTCGCTGAACCGAGCGAGGAGCTGACAGCGGCGCTCACCGAGCTCGGACGGCGCGGCGGACCGATGGACGCCGACGACCCGCTCGAGGTCGGGCCGATCCGGCTGATCACCGAGCCCGAGCTGAGCCCCGACAACCCTGACAACCCGACCCATACCGCCGGCGTCACCTTCGTTGGCCAGTTCCTCGATCACGACATCACCCGGGATGCGGGCAGCCAACTCAATCGGCCCACCGGGTTGCAACGCAGCGTCAATCTGCGGACCGCCCGTTTCGATCTCGACTCGGTGTACGGCGGTGGTCCCGGCGACATGCGCGAGCTGTACGACCCCGACGACCTGTTTCAGCTGCGCGTCGAGTCTGGCGGCATCTTCGAGGATCTCCCCCGGGGAGACGACGGGCGTGCGGTGCTCGGCGACGAGCGCAACGACGAGAACCTCATGCTCAACGGGCTGCACTGCGCCTTCTTGATGGCCCACAACGAGGCCCTGGCACGGGCCCGGGCCAGCGGGCTCGACGGCGTGGACGCGTTCAACGAGGCTCGTCAGCAGGTCCGGTGGCACTACCAATGGTTGATTGCCAACGAGTGGCTGCCGCAGTTCGTCGGACAGGCGATGGTCGACGATGTGCGGGCGAATGGACGCCGTTTCTACACCGACGACCGCCCACGAATTCCCGTCGAGTTCCAGACCGCCGCATACCGCTTCGGCCACTCGATGGTGCGGCCCTCGTATCGCGCCAATCTCGCAGGCGACAACGGTGAGCCGTTCTTCGGATTCGTGTTCAGCCCAGATGATGCCGACGGCGGCGACCCCGATGACCCGGACCATTTCGTCGGCGGACATCGCGCCGCCCGCCGTTTCATCGGTTGGCAGACGTTCTTCGACTTCGGCGACGGTGAGGCGCGACCGAACAAACGGATCGACACCAAGCTGTCCACGCCGCTGTTCCAACTGCCGATCTTCACCATCGGCTCGTCGCGTGGCGAGGACGTGGGACCGATCTCACTCGCCACACGCAACCTGCTCCGCCACACGACATGGCGACTGCCGTCGGGGCAAGCACTGGCATCGTTGATGGGCGAGCCAGTGCTGAGCGCGGCGGATCTGCCGGATCTCGACGGGCTGGGCGCCAATCTGCAGACCAGCACGCCGCTGTGGTACTACATCTTGCGCGAGGCCGAGGTCGTCGCCGACGGACTGCATCTTGGCCCGGTGGGCGGACGCATTGTGGCGGAGGTGTTCCTCGGGCTCCTCGAACTCGACCCGACCTCATACCTCCACGCCGACGAGTGGCAACCGACGTGGCCGATCGACGACGCGGCGACCGGGTTCCGGACCACCGACCTGTTGCGGATGGCCGGCGTGGACCCCGACCGACGCGGGCAGTAGGGCGATGTTCGGCTAGCGCACGCGGTAGCGAATCGGCAGCTGTTTGTGCCCGCTGACGAACACCCCCTGGACCGTGGTCGGTGTACCCGACAGCTCCACATGCTCCAACTCGGGCACGAGGTGCTCGAACAGCGAGCGCATCTCCATGCACTTCTGCCTGGGGGCCCAGTTAGCGCGCATGGA
>JBCBSO010000132.1:0-8772 GCA_039819205.1 Actinomycetota bacterium | reverse complement strand
CGCCGAGGGTCGTGACGATCACGCTGCTCGACGAGGCGCGCAACTCGGTCGCCACGTGGAAGCTGCAGAAGGCACAGGCCAAGAAGTGGACCGGCCCGACGCTGGCGGCGAAGGGTGGGACGGAGGTTGCGATGGAGGAACTGACGCTGTGTCACGAGGGCATCGAGTACGCCTGAGATGGTCCTCGCGTCTGCGCTCGGTGCGCCGCGCATACTGATCGAGCCGCCGACGCCCGCCCGATCGATCAGGGCGGTGCGGCGCGACATCGCCGCGTTCCTCGGCGTGGCGCCGCGGGGGCCTGCACACGTGTTGGCCGAGCCGCTCGAGGACGACGACGACGTTGCGTCGTGGCTCTCGACGCGGGTCCCACAGCGCTCGGTACCGGTCCGCGTCACGAGTTGGGACGACTATCGCCGTCACTTCGGTTCCTACGAGGGGCCAGGTCGGCTGCCGTATGCGGTCTCGGCCTTCTTCAACGGCGTCGGCGCCGCGGCCGACATCATCCGCGTCGTTCACGATCACGGGGATCCGACGCTCGACGCAGCAGGTCGTGCGTCGGGCGACTTCGGCGTGCTGACGATGCGCGGTGGCGGGCCGATCACCCTGACGGCCCGGTCGGAAGGATCGTGGGGCAACCGACTGGCGGCGTCGCTGCGCTTCGAGACCCGACCGGTTGCGTTCGAGGTGTCTGCACCGGACGAGCTGGTCGTCTCGCGTGGCGAGTGGGTGCCGGGAGGGTCGTTGCTGCGCCTGATCCTGCCCGGCGACGTCGCGACGCTGCGCTACGTCGAGTCGTCGACCGAGCGAAACCGCCCCTTCGCCGCCGGTACGGATCGGGTGCTGCGGCTCGAGGCGGCCGTCGCCGCGGTGCCGGAGGCGGTCGAGGTCGTCACGGCGACGCTGCGCGTGCGCGACCTGGATCCGCTGTTCGACCGCGCCGAGATGATCGGCGACCTCGGGCTGCGCTTCGATCATCCGCGCTGGTTGGCGCGCGCCATCGTCAACGAGTCGACACTGCTGTGGCCCGACGCCGTCTGGGCCGGCGGCACAGTCGATCTCACCGATGCAACCCTGCCCGACGCGGCGCTCGTCGGCGCGGATGACGCACCAACGATGCAGGGCGGAGAGGACCGCTGGTCGAGCATCGTGCCGGACGACTTCTTCGACGCCGCCTGGATCACCGGCGACGAACGAGCGGGTGCAGGGGTGCATGCGCTCGCGCACCGCGACGACGTCGGCCTGCTGCTGGCTCCGGATCTCTACGAACCCGAACCGCTGGCACCGGTCGACGACGTCGCCGATCCGCCCAGCCTGTGCGGGCCGACGTTCACGGTGCACGAGGCGATCGCGCCGGTGGCACCGCCTTCGGTGCCGCTGGACGGCTTGAGCGGCCTGGCGCTGGATCCGCTCGACTCGGTCGACCGGGCCCGGATCCTGGCGAGCCAACGGGCGCTGGTCGACTATGCGGCACAGCGACGTGACCTGACGGTGCTCCTCGACGTTCCGCCACGGCTGTCGCAGCATCGGATCCTCACGTGGCGTACGGAGTTCGATTCGGAGTTCGCTGCGGGCTATCACCCGTGGATCGACGTGGCGACGCGCGACGACCGGCGCGACTCGCTCGTTCGGGTCAATCCCTCGGCCTTCGCCGCGGCGGTGATCGCCCGCCGAGAGCGACGACGCGGCGTGCACGTCGGTCCGGCGAACCAGCCCGCGGTGGGCGCGGTCCGTGTCGCCGATGTCGTGACGACGGACGAACACGACGCACTGCACCTCGCGGGCGTCAACGTGTTCGTTCCGATGCGCGATGCCGTCGAACTGACGGGGGCCAGAACGTTGGCTCGGCGACCGGCGCTCTGTCAGCTCAGCGTGGCCCGCTTGATGACGGTGCTGCGCCTGACGCTCGCCCGGGAGATGCAGTGGGCCGTGTTCGAGCCGAACAACCGGGCACTGTGGGGTGAGGTGCGACGGCTGGTGCACACACTGCTGACCCGCTATCACGAGATGGGAGCGTTCGCCGGGGCGACGACGAAAGAGTCGTTCTTCGTGCGCTGCGACCGCTCGACGATGACACAGAACGATCTCGACAACGGTCGGATCGTGTGTCTGGTCGGTGTCGCCCCAGTCGAGCCGATCGAGTACCTGGTGCTACGACTCGCCCTCGCCCGCGAATCGGGCGTCGACGTCAGTCTGGCGACAGCCTGACATCGGTTCACACCGGCACCACCAATTGTCATCTCTGCGCTACTGCGTAGTGGGAAACGGGTCGGGGAGACCACGGGCTCTCGCCTCTCGACGGAGCCAGTTCCGGAGTCGTCGAGTCCGCGCGGTCGAGCCGAGGTTCGAGTCATGACCGCCGCGGCGAATGGCGCCGACAAGGCCATCGAACGCCTCGTCGCTCATCAGCGCGAGCGGACGATGAACACGCTCGTCGCCACCCAGCGTGTGCTGCCACGTCGCACCGTCGGCGTCCGTTCGGGCCCGATTCAATGCTCGCGGGTTGGCTGCGTGAGCGTCCCGGTACTGCGCGTAGGCATCGAAGAAGGCGTGCTCGACGCCAGTGACGGGCATGAGATTCCCCGGGTCCGATGCACCTGTGAGACGTCTCGCGTCCGAGGCACTGAGCCCGAGCTCTGTCAGCGCGGTCGTGACGCGCTGTGGAATACCCGAGTGCTCGAGTTCGATGATGTTGTCCCCCGCGTCTCGTGGTGAGCGCGGCGTGCGGTTGGCGGCCATGGTGGCCAGTTCGGCGTTGCTCATCGACCGAATCGGGTCCGACACGTCGCTCGTGTCGGGACCGCGCCCGTGGCGCCGCCGAGCCTCAAGCTCGAAGTGGGCGCGATTGCGCCAGTACCGGTACCGGCCCTGCGCGTTGTAGTCCGGGTACACCCATTCGCCTGAACGCGTCCGATGAGGAGCGTCGATCGGATCGCCGGGTTGCCAGCGTTGGCCCTCCGGGTACCCGTCGAATCGACTCCAGTCCCAACGCCCGCCAACGTCGCCCGGATCCTCGCCGGGTCGGCGAAGGGCGGCGACGTAGTCGTCGACTGCGGTGGCGCGAGCGGCGGCGGCGGCGTCCCCGTGGGCGCTGAACGACGCATTCTGGAAGCGCGTGAGGAGTTCAGTGTCAGTCAGGCCCGAGACGTCCTCATTCACCCCGAGACGTCGGAGTTCTCCTTCGATTCTCGTGCGTTGATCTGGCGCGAGACGGAGTGCATCCTCGGCGTCGCCGGCCAGCAGTCCTGCGATCCCACGTCGTCCCGAGCCCACGGCCGGGACTCCTCGGAAGAGATCTCGGTTCGATCCGATGATGAGCAGACCCTGAAGCGCCAGCTGACCCACGATGCGCAGGAGCGCGGCGTCCTGATCGTTCGTCGCGTCGTCGTCGAGCGCACGACGGATTTGAGGAAGCGCACCGGCAGCGGCATAGACGAAGGTCCCTGCATCGAGCGCGGCCGATGCGTACACCATGCCGCGTCCCACCTGGAACTGCGTGAGCGCACGCCCCGCCAGTGCCTCGCCGCGGGCGGCGGTACCGGCTGCGCCGGCCATCTGCGACCCGCCACGTAGGCCGATGATCGATGCAACGATCCCGACAGCCTCCAGAATGTGCCGTTCGTGGAGCGGCGGGCGCCCGAGGTCGAGACTCTGGTAGATGCTGTACGTCGCCCGCATCACGGATGCGACGAGTAGTGCGTAGCCGGCTGCCTTGGTGATGCCGCTCGGTTCGGGAACGAGCAGCAACAACACGCCGACGATGGCGCCTGCCACGAAGAGCACCGTGTCGAACCATTCGAGGATCGCCTTCTCCCAGCTCGATGTCGAAAAGGTGCCGTCCAACGACCAACCGGGGAACGGGCGAAATCGATAGTGGACGTGGCCGCCGCGGGGGTACTCGTTGTCCTCCTGCCAGTCCCGGATAGCCGCTGCGATCGCCGCGTGCGGGTGAATCCCGGTCCCTTGGTGTCGGACGACATCGCGCGTAGTTGCGTCCACCAACTTGGCGCGCCACCGCTCCCCGTCGTGGTGAAGCTGCGTGAAGATCGTGAGTGGCTGCGGTATTCCGACACTCGGATGCACCAGCACGGCGGGCAGCAACTGTGCGTAGTACTGCGACTCCGAGAACCGATCGTCGGAGTCGGGGAACGGCAACGGAGCGCTCGATCGCCGACGCGTGACGAGGTCTCGATGTGCCGGTGTCCCACGAGTCCCGATCGGTTGGCCTCCGATGGTGTCGCCCGAATACTGCGGTGGTTGAGCGGGGATGTCGGCGTACTCACTGGTCGTTTCCACGTGCCGCCGAACTTCGCGCTGCATCTCGACGAGCGCCTCGTGTCGTTCGTCGACCTCGT
This sequence comes from Actinomycetota bacterium, assembly GCA_039819205.1. GTDB lineage: Bacteria > Actinomycetota > Acidimicrobiia > Acidimicrobiales > Ilumatobacteraceae > JABSQH01. Next base: position 4,420 of record JBCBSO010000132.1, on the reverse strand, counting down.
CCTGCTCGGTGCTCCCGGTCAGGCGAACCATTTCGGCCTCGGTCACCCGGGCGGCAAGTTCGTCGCGATACTCCGCGTACTCCATCCCCCTCAGCCGACTCTCGACGAGTCCGATCGATTGACGAGCGAGCTCGCTGCTGTCGACGGCATCGATCTCGATGCGCGAGCGGAGCAGTGGTCGACCCGCCGGCGGGCGACCGCTCGCCCGGGGGAACGGGTGGAGATCGGCCGTGACGAGATATCGACCCGGCTCATCGAAGTCTCCGTGGCCCACCATGCCCCATCCCTCGTTGACCGGTCCGGACCCGCGCGTGATGGTCCACCACAGGAGGTGCGACGGGCCGCCGAGACCAGGGGCGTGCCGCGGGAACCAGCTCGGCGAGATCGTCACGCGCGCGCCGACGAGCACACGGGGTGTCGCGTCGGGCGCGTCTCCCGGCCGAGGCGGAGCCATCGGCGAGACACCGAGGTCGAGCGAGTCCGGAACTCCGTGCCGCAGCTCGAGGCGTGGTGTCCATTCGTGGTCGATCGTTCGGTTGCCAACCTGAAGCGTGGCGCCGACGATGAGAGAGTCCGGCGCGTCCCAACCGGTGCTCTCGTCATACGTCCATCTGGTCCAGAACTCTGTTCCGAGCTCCGCGGTACGCGACGCGGATGTAGCTCCCATCAGCGGAATCGTGCGCTGGCCCTCCCGCAGCTTCCATCGGTACCGCACGTCGACTGACGGCGGGAGGTAGCCAACGCGAGCTGCGAATCGGCGGCGTTCGCCCCACAGAATCGTCGGTGGTTCGGCCCCATCGATGCCCTCGAGACCGACCTCCATGATGTCGTCCATCGGAGTGTCGTCGAGAATGCGTGCGTACAGGTCGTCGATCGGTAGCTGGATGCCGAGATCGCGCAGGTGGGAGATGTGACGGGCCAGTGCGCCTTCGATCTCGTCGAGCTGCTCGTGGTCGGCCTCGGTGAGCACAGGTTGGTTCAAGAGCCGCTCGCGAGCGTTGAACTGAATCCGAATGTGCCGTGCCGCATCCTCGGCCGACGTCAGCCCTTGGCCTTCCCAGTCGCGACTGGGGTCGTCGGTGCAACTCCTTGGGCCGGGTGGGCGGGTGCCGGGCGTCGTCGGCTCACCGATCGCCGCGCCGACGCGATCGAGAGGCAGGCCGTCGAGGGATCGATGGCCGGCACCAACGACCGCACGGAGAGCGGTCAGATCGGCGTCGCGCTCGGAGTCCGACTCGGACGCGCCGGCCTTGATCGGCTGCCGAGTGTGCGCCAGCTCGTGGGCGATGACGAGATGCCCTGCGAGCGACTCCGGTGAGGGCGCACCGGCAAGGAGTGAGATCGTGTTGTCCGACGACTCTGCCACCGCCCTCGGCCCGCGTGGGTTCGACGCACCGGTGCGAAACGCAAGCTGCTCAGGGCCGATCCCCATTCGACCAGCCAACGGTCGGGCGACGGCGCGTGCGCGCGATGCTTTCGACTCGGGCTGCGCTCGCTCGTGAAGGTCCCGCACCTCTCCAACGTTCATGCAACCCGTCACCGGGCCGTCACGACACGCTCCGACGACCGCCCGTTGCATCATCGACGTCGTCGCGAGCGGGTGGTGACGCGGCGGTGACGTGTGGCGCCGAGCGTGGTCCCCGTGGCAGCTGGCCCGACTGGTCGAGGACTCGCGTCGTGACCGACATCCTCCTGACAACGTTCAACTTCGAGGTGTACTTCGACCGCGAGACCGGCGACGGTCCGCAGGAACTGGGCGACGGCGGCTTCCAGGAGGTGTCCGGCCTCGAGGTCGAGATGGACGTGAGCGATCTCGAGGAAGGTGGTCGTAACGACGGAGTGATCCGCCGCATCGGCCGGGCGAGGTTTCAGCCGCTCGTGTGCAAACGCGGCATGCTGGGACCGAGCGACGGCGAGGTCGACAACGAGCTCTGGCAGTGGTTCCAGGACATCGTGGCGGGGGTCCGACCCGTCCGCCGGTACAACGGCACAGTTCTCGTCAACAACCAGGCCGACGAACCCATGGCGGTCTGGCGCTTCGTCAACGCGGTCCCGGCGAAGATCGTCGGTCCGCAGCTCAACGCCACGACGGGAGCAATCGCCATCGAGGAACTTCACCTCGCGCACGAAGGCCTCCACCTCGAGGGCACGACGTGACGCTCGCGAAAGCCGAGATCGAGGCCATCGACGAGAACGGTCGCGTCGGCGACACGATCGAGGTGCAGTTCAACCCGGCGTCGATGCAGTTGCAGTACGCCAATTCGACCGACGGCGGCACGTCTCGGCCCCGACAGAACCAGCAGTACAACGGATCGGGCAGCACCACGCTCAGCTTCGACATCGAGTTCGACACCGCCGACCTCGACGACGGCGGCCAGCCGGTCGACGTCCGCAAGGAGACGATGAAGATCTCCCAGTTCGTGCTGCCGGGCGGGACGAAGTCGAAGACGCCGCCGCCACGGGCGAACTTCCGCTGGGGAACCTTCGAGCTGATGGGCGTCGTCACCAGCCTCACCGAGGACCTGAGCTTCTTCTCCACCAGCGGCGTCCCACTGCGGGCCAAGCTCTCGGTGCAGATCAAGGAGCAGGACGCGCGCTACGAAGCGCAACCCGCCGAGCCGGCCGAGGCTCCACCGGCGGGCGAAGACGACGGTGGAGCCGACGGTGGCAGCGGAGCGGTCGACAGCGCAGCCGACGCCCTCGACGGAGAGACGCCCTCCGACTTCCTGGCACGCAACGGCCTCGCGCCCGAAGCATGGCGCGCGCTGGGCGGCGCACTCGACGCCCTCGCCGACGGAGTCGAACTCGAAGCGGGTGTCGCCATCGGCTTCGACTCGACGCTCTCCCTCGGCGCCGGCGTGGGCATCACCTCCGGCGTCCAGGCCGGACTCGATCTCGACGCCGACATCGAGATCGGGCTCGGCGCAGGGTCCGGCGGGCGATCGGGTAGGTCGAGCCCCGCTCGAGCGCTCTCGGCCGCCGGGGGTGTGACCGCAGCGATCGAACGTTCGGCCGTCGGCGCCACCGAGGCCGCAGCCGCAGCGGCCCGCGCGAGCTTCGGTGCGCCGACCTCGTCGGGCACGACCTCGGGAACCGCCGCACCACCAACGTCGACACCATCAGCCGAGGCCGTGTCGAGTCGGGCGCCGCTCGCGGCCGGCGGCTCAGGTCACGTCACGCCGGCTACCGCGTCGCCACCTCGCGAGCGACCACCCCAAGCAGATCGGCGGGCGATGACTTTTGGACGCGGCGTGCCCCTGCGCGAACGGCCGATCGTTGCCGAGTCGTCATCAGACCGCTATGTCGTTCTCGGCCGACCTGAGACGCCGACCGTCGACGACCGTCCGGGGCGCACGAGCGTTGCCCCCTGGACGCAGCTGCCGGCCGGCTCGGACCGGGCGACGGCCGACCGTCGGGAGGCGGAGCACACGTCACCGTGTGCGTGCCGCACCTGTGATCCGAGAGGTCGGAGGCACTGATGGCGGTGCACATCGGGCTGCTCACCTCGGAGGTGCACACGTCGGCCCCCGGTGGGCGCGACGCGTCGGACGACACCGAGCTGTCGATGTGGGAACGCCGGGCACGGATGGCAGCCGATCTCGAACGCGTGACACGCGATCGGCGACGCACGGCGACGGGACACGGCGATGACTGATGTCGCGGCCCATCCCTTCGCATCGCATGCGCCGGTGTTCAACGTCGACGACGAGACCGAGGGCGACCTCGCCCGCGACCTGCTGCGCCTCGACGTCAACGAAGGGCCGCTGGGGCTGCGGACGCTCGTCGCCCACTTCCACGCGGTCGGACCGTTCGGCGAGGGATCGGGCGAACCGGCGACGTACCTCGACGGCGAGGCGGTCGACCTCGGGTCGAGATTCGAGGCGATCGTCGGCCCGCCCGGCGCCGAGCGGTCGGTCTTCCGCGGCACGGTGTCTGCGCTCGAGGTGACGTTCGAGGAGGGGACGACACCCTACGTCACGGTGTTCGCGGAAGACCCACTGATGAAGCTACGGCTCACCGAGCGCACCGCCACCTACACCGACGTCACCGACAGCGACCTCGTGGTCGCCATCGCCGATGCGCACGGCATGGGCTCAGACGCAGAGGTCGAGGGGCCCACCTACTCGCTCGTTCAGCAGTTCGAACAGTCCGACCTGGCGTTCCTGCGCGACCGCGCGAATCGGTTGAACGCCGAGCTGTGGGTCGACGCCGACGACGTGATCCACTTCGTCGATCGCGAGCAGCGCGGGGGCGCCGAGCTGGTCCTTGTTCAGGGCAATCACCTGATCGCACTGCACGGTCGCGTCGACCTTGCCCACCAGAGGTCGCAGGCGCGATTCCGGGGCTGGGACGATGCCGCGACCTCGGCGCTGACGACGTCGCTCGCCGCGCTTTCGGAGATCGCCTCGACTGCGGCATC
>JBCBSO010000131.1:0-8773 GCA_039819205.1 Actinomycetota bacterium | reverse complement strand
CGCCGATTCTGTGTGCGTAATCCGGCGCGACGCGCCGGAATTCCCCGGAATTTCGGTCAGGTCGCGCGATATGCCGTCACCGACGCCGTTTCTCGGACGTTTCGCGAAGGCGGAGGACATGACGTGCGGCAACGGATAGCGTCAGCGCGCGACATGCAGCCGCTGCCGACGCCCGAACCACTCGGGAACGCCCCCGATCGCGCCGCCCGCCGCCGAACGGTGGCGTTGCGCGCCTCGGTGGCCGCCGTGATCGGCGCCGCAGCCGTCGGCGCCTTCGCCACCGCCGACTCCGGTTCGCAAACGATCGACACCGCCGAGTTCGCGGCGAGCGCTGCCGCGCTCGTCACCGAGTCGGCCAACGCGGCAGGCGTCGCCACCGGCGCCGCAGTACTCCCTGACCTGGCACTCGGTGACGGCGAACTCGGACAGAACGCCGCCGAAGGCGATGGCCCGGTCGAACCAGAGCGAGCCGACGGCGGCTGCACGATCGGCGCACTGTCGCTGCGCTACGGCGCCACTGGCGACGGCGTCGCCTGCTTGCAGGATGCACTGATCGCCGACGGCATCTACGACGGACCCGCCGACGGCGTGTTCGACGAAAAGACCGTGTCCGCAGTGCAAGCGTTCCAGACCGACAACGACTTGTACGTCGACGGGGTGGTCGGCCGCGAGAGCGCGATCGAACTCGACATTTGGCCCGACGAAGAATCGTTCGTGACGCGCACACCAGCGCCAGCGCCGGGCGCCACCGACCTCTGGGGCGTCGAGCTCTCGCCGGTGGCCTCAGCGGGCGACGATGCGCCGCCACTGCCCGAGAACTCCGGCAGCGGCCGCCGAGTGGTGTACGACCGTGCCGGTCAGCGCGTGTGGGCGGTCGATGGCGAAGGTCAGATCCTCCGCTCGTGGCTCGTATCGGGCAGCAAGTACAGCAACGAAATGCCTGGGACGCACCAGGTGTACAGCCGCTCCGACATGTCAACGGCGTGGAACGGCAAGGCCTGGTTGCCGCAGATGATCCGCTATCAGCGCACCGAGATCGGTCACATCGGCTTTCACGCGATCCCGCTGCACGTCAACGACAACTCGCCGTATCAAACGACCGACGAGCTCGGCACTCGCCTGTCGGGTGGTTGCCAGCGCCAGCACAACCTCGACGCTGCCTTCCTCTGGGCCTTCGCCGAAGTCGGCACCACCGTCGTCGTGACGTGATGATTGGCTCGGCCTCACTACAGCCCTGAACACTGCAATCCCGGACGGCCTCGCGCCAGGCTCGGTCGCTGGCGCTCCCACGCCGGCCCGATGATTGGCTCGACCTCACTGCAGCCCTGAGCACCACCTGATCAGACGTGCGCCGGGTCGACGCCCCGGCCTGGCCGATCTGGCTGCCAGTTCGGATTGCGCTTCGGTACGAGCGCCTCGACCTCGTGCCGCCACGCGGTCAACCGCTGGTGGAGATCGCGGACGCGGCGGGGCTCGTCGGCCGCGCGGTCGTGCGCTTCCGCACGGTCAGCACGTAGATCGAAGAGCTCCACGGTGCCTTCCTCGAAGTGCTCGATCAGCTTCCAATCGCCGCAGCGCACGCTCGCGGCCGGGCGCCCTCCCTGATTGGCGTAGTGCGGATAGTGCCAAAAGATCGCTTCCCGTTCGAGATCGCCGACGCCGGTGATGAGCGGGAGGAGACTGACGCCATCGACGTGCTGGCTGGGCATCGCCGCGAGCCCGGCAGCGTCGAGGAGTGTCGGGTAGATGTCGGTACTGGTGACCGGCACGTCGGTCACCGAGCCGGCGGCCGTCACACCCGGCCAGCGAATGAACTGGCTGACACGCGTCCCGCCCTCGTACATCCAGCCCTTCCCCTCATTGAACGGTCGGTTGCTCGTCGGCACACCCTCGAATCGGTTCGATGTCGCAAGGCCACCGTTGTCCGAAGTGAACACGACCACCGTGTCGTCATCGATGCCCTCGGCCCGCAGTACGTCAAGGAACCGACCGGTGCTGCTGTCGAGATTGTCGATCATTGCTGCGTACGCCGCGTCGCCCTGCACGATCCGCCGCAGCATCCGCTCATTGCGCAGATGCCGACAACCAAAACGCTCGCCCTCAACGATCTCCTCGGCCGCATCGAGACCGAGGGTGCGCCGCTTGACCTCGTACTTCTCGACAAGATCTGCTGGGGCCTCGATCGGGATATGGACGGCGTAGTGCGCGAGGTGCAAGAAGAACGGCCGTTCGCGGTCGCGGCGACACACGAGATCGATCGCCTCGTCGGTCAGCCGGTCGGTGAGGTACTCGCCGTCGGGGCCGTCGTCGAGCGTCGGCATTCCGTACGGGCTGAAGAAGCCCTCGTTGGGCATTCCCCACCCACAACCGGCAACGTTCACGTCGAATCCGTGAGCCTCCGGCCACGTGTACTCGTCGCCAAGATGCCACTTGCCGACGTGCCACGTCTGGTATCCGCCACGGCGCAGCGCCTTCGGCAACGCGACCTCGCTCAATGGGAGCGCATGGTGATACGGCACATCCTGCAGGTGGCCGACGGTGTGCCCGGCGATGAACTGAGTGACGCCGACCCGCGCCGGATACTTCCCGGTCATGATGCTCGCACGGGTCGGCGAGCACACCGGCGACGAGGCGTACGCATCGGTAAATCGCACACCCTCAGCCGCCGCAGCGTCGAGCACCGGCGTCTCATAGAACGTGCTCCCAAAGCAGCCGAGGTCGGCCCACCCCAAGTCGTCAACGACGATCAGGACGATGTTCGGTTGCGTCTGTCGGCGCTGCGCGCACATCACAACTCGGAGAACAGGCGTGTGGCTTGCTCGGCGGCTTTGGCTCGGATCTCATCGGAATCGACCCGGGTCGGGGCACCGTTGTCGAGGACGTGCTCGCCGTCGACCCACACGTCGCCGGCACACACCCCTGGGGTGTAGGCCAGATGCCAGGGCTCCATCGGGGCGTAACTCCACCGAACCACGTCGTCGAGCGCTGCGGGCATGAGCTGCCAGCCGCGCTCGAGCATCGCCCACGTCGATTTGGGATCGGCGGTGAGGTCGGCGGCGCGGGCCGCCACGAATGCCAGGCGGAACTCATCGAGCATGTCGGCACCGATACCGTCGGTGCCGAGCGCCACGGCGTTGGTGAAGCGTTGCGGCGCGGCGTAGCCGACCGAGTTGTTCATGTTCGACCGCGGATTGTGCACGATGGTCCCCGCAAGCCCATGGTCGTCGGGGAGCAACACGCCGTGCACGAGCAGCCAGTCGTCGGTGGTCAATCCGGCGAGGCGTGTCGCCGCGTCGATGTCGTCGGGACCCTCGGCGACGTGAATGTGCACACCGACGCCGAACTGTGCGGCCAGGTCGGCCGCGGCATCGAGCGTGTCGGGTAGGCACGTGAACGCGGCGTGCACGCCGACCATCCCGTCGCCGCCGGCGCGCAAGAAGCGCTCGTTCTCGGCCAGCCCGCGGCGCGCGCCGACCGCGCCATGGCGATCGGTGACGCCGTAGGCGCAACGTACCCGCACACCAACCTCGGCGCAGGCCGCCGCGATCACGTCGAGCGAGCCGTCGATGGCGTTCGGCGATTCGTGGTGATCGATGATCGCGGTGCACCCCGCCGTGAGCGCTTCGAGCGCGCCGAGCTTGGCCGACCACTCGAGCATGTCCAGATCGAGCGCCTGGTCGAGTCGCCACCAGATCAGCTCGAGCACGTCGAGAAAGCTCGCAGGGGGCCGCGGCGGAGGCGGCATGCCACGGGCCAACGACGAGTACAGGTGATGGTGCGCGCACACCAACCCGGGCGTCGTCGCTGCCTCTCCCTTCATCGCACTCGTCACCCCTCCCCCGCGCTCGACCCGTCACGTCCTACGCTGACCATCATGACCGAACGAGATGCCAAGGCGACGACTGTATGGATCATCCGCGCCGTGGCGTATGTCGTGTACGCCTTCTTCATCGTGTCGTTGCTGATTCTGTTGCAGGGCTTTCTGCTCCTCCTGCTCGGAGCAGACCCGAACACCGGCTACACCGAGTGGGCGTATCGCAACCTCGATCGCGTGATGGAGCCGTTCCGCGGGATCTTCCAGCCGGTCGAGATCACCGGTGACGCGATCCTCGACACGTCGATCCTGTTCGCGATGGTGATCTACGGGATCTTGCTCCTGCTCACTCGGGCGTTCCTCGACTGGTTGACGATCCGCCTGCATCGCGCCGAGCGGCAGCACGATCTCGATCAGGCGGCATCGCGGGCGGCCACGGCCAGCGACGCGGCCGTGCAGTATCACTTGCAGGTCGCGGCGGCGCAGCAGGCGGCCAACGAGCAGGCGACACTGCGCGCTCGCGCCGAGGCCGCCCAAGCCGAGGCGCAGGCGGCGGCCCAGGCCCCACCGGCCGAAGCGACCAGCACCGATCCGCAGAACCCGCAGCAGCCACCGCCACCGCCACCGAGCTGACGGTGACCGTTGGGGTCAGACCCCAACGGTGACGCGATCGGCGCTGTCGATCTGCGCCACGGCGTCGCCGTACAGCAGCACCATCGCCAGCGCGGCAAGCGGGACGACCGCAGCAACCACCACGCTGATCAGTCCGCTGAACAGCCACAGCGGGACACCACTCAGCACGATCAGCAGCAGGAGGCCGACGACCATCGCCACCACGGCCACCGTCGCCTGGGCCAACACGGCAAACAACGCGGTATGCCACCAGCGCCCTCGAGTGAGCGTGCTCGACCGGTCGAGCGCGGCGCGTCCGTCGAGCTCGTCGACGACGACCGCCGGCGCAAGGAACTGGTAGCGCACTGCCTGGCGGATGGCCCACGGGATCCCGATCACCGTGATCGCCAGCACGGCCACGATTGCCGCCGAGCGGAGGAAACCGCCGAGCAGCGGCCGCCACCGACCCAGGACGATGTGGACAGACTCAGCCACCGTCCGTTCGCCGTCGACCCACGCGGCGACCAATGCGGAGCCGGCGACAAACGCAACGATACCGGTGACACCCGGCGCGACGAGCCCGAGGACGAGGCTGACAGCCGAGTCGTCGGCCGCGAGATCGACCAGGCTCGACACCAACGGCACCATGCGGACGATGGCCACGGCGAGAACGGTCAACAGTGACACCGGCACCACGAGCAGCCCGATGCGGGCGAGGTCGAAGCCTTCACGGGTGCGATAGGCAGCGAGCGAGGCCCGCAGAATCTGACCTCCCCGCCGTGGCATCACCAGTGGGCGGCGAGCGACCGGGGTCCAGTCGGTGCGGCGCGTCAGCCAGCCAGCCACTGTGGCCACCACGATGAGCACAACAAGCGCCACCGCTGGCGAGCTGGTGACGAAGATCAACAGGTCAGAGCCCGCCTCGACGACGTCGCAGAACGAGTTGACCACGGCGGTGCCGTAGCCATCGCCGGCTGGCACCACCACGCTCGAGGCACGCAGCTCGTCGTGCCAGTCGATCGGCCGGTCCCAACGGTCCTTGTCGCGTGGTCCGGTCGGCCCGTTGAACGGGCCGCCGTTGCGTTCGCCCCAACGGCCGTCGAAGGCGAGCCATGCGAGATCGCTCGCCGGGTCGTCGACATCGTCGGGCAGCACGACCACCACGGGGTCGAGGCGCGTCGACGGGCCGTCGGTGTTGTCGCAGCCGAAGCCCTCCGAGCCGCTCCGCCCGAGGTACAACGCCGACCCGAAGTAGCTCGCATGAGAGCCCGCCGAGGAGTACACGACCGGCCGGTCGCCCTCCCGCGTCAGCTTCGACGCGTCCCAATCGGCGCGCTCGCCGCCCTCGTGTTGGGCGTACCCGATCTCCACCGGCGTTGTCTCGAGCGCGGCCGCGGCGGAGTCGGCGTCGAACAGGATCGAGATGCCCTCCCAATCGCCCTCGTGCTTGTTGTTCCAATCGTTGTAGTACCAGAAGGTCCAGTACTGCAGCGCCAGCTGTCCGGGACGATCGGGCTGGCTGGCCACGTGGGCATACACCACCGCTGGCTGATCGACGGAGTAGCGATCGAAGTCCGCTTCGTAGATGCAGCCCGGTTCGAGCGCCAGGCCGGGAAAGTCGAGGTAGAAGCCTTCGCCGCGGTCGAACAGGTCGGCTGCAGTTGGAGCGTGATCGATGACCGGATCGTCGTGTCCCACCTGGCGTAGCACGATGTCGGGGTTGTCGAGCACGATGTCGACCGACGCCGGAGCGAACGCCTCCCCGTCGGTGTCGCACGGCTGCTCCTGTTGTTTGAGCACGACGATCGGCGCGTACCGCTCAGCGAGCTCGACCGCTACAGGATCGACCCCAGCCTGATCGTCTTGTTCGGGCGCCGCGCCCGCGTCTACGGACGGCGCCGACAGGAAGAGGGCAAGCGCGGCAAGTGCGAGTGCGCCCGCGCTACGCACGCTGTTTGGCGCGGCGGTTCTTGTCGACCGCCTGCCACACGACGGTGACGATCAACGCACCGACCAACGAACCGATCACGCCAGACGGCTTCAGTGCCAAGCCATCACCGGCGATGAGGCTGAACAGCAGCCCGCCGACGAACGAGCCCACCAGACCGGCGACCAGCGCCATCGCCCAGTCGACCTGCCGTGTCTGACGGCCGAGGATCAGCTGCGCGATCCAACCGATGAACATGCCGCCGATGATGATTGCCAGGATGAGCACGGCAGCACGCTAACAACCACGTCGATTCACGCCACGAATCCGTCGTTCGACCAGGCGCCGCGCTCGACTCCATCCACCGGCTGCCCGGACGTGCTGACTACCGTCGCACGTCGCGGGCGCATCGCTGCGCCCCGGGAGGAGAATCATGATTCGCATGCTGCTCGGAGCACTCGTCGTGTTCCTGATCGCCACGTTCCCTGCAACCTGGTTGCTGATGCTGTTCCTCGGCAACGTCGGGTTGGCGCTCGGCTACTGGGGAACGCTGCCGCTCGGCATCCTCGTGTCGGTGCTGCTCGGCAGCGCCACCGCCCCCACGTTCGTCGTCCGCGGCTAACCCACCACCACTCAGGAGAAAGAATTCACCATGTCACTCGCCACCATCGCCGTCGAATGGGGTACCGGTCAGGTGCTCTGGTCGATCATCTGGCTGTTCTTGTTCGTCTTGTGGATCTGGATGCTGATCTTCCTGTTCGGCGACATCATCCGCAGCGACGATCTGTCCGGCTGGGCCAAAGCGCTCTGGGTGTTGTTCATCATCGTGTTGCCGTTCATCGGCATCCTCGCCTACCTGATCGTTCGCGGCGGCTCGATGGCCGACCGTCAGATCCGCGAGGCCAAAGCCGACGAAGCCGCCTTTGCCAGCTACGTCCGGGCCACCGCCGGCACCGGTACCCAGGCCGACGAACTGACCAAGCTCGCCGAGCTGCACGACTCCGGCAAGCTCGACGACGCCGAATACGCGGCCGCCAAGGCCAAGGTGCTCCAGAGCTGAACCGGCTGTGACATCAGGGGTCTGACCCCTGATGTCACAGCTACGGCAGCATCCGGCGCGGGATTCGCACAGCGGGCATGTCGTCGTGCATCTCTTCGCGCTCTTCTTCGGCATCGGCGTAGGTATTGGAACCCCACCACGCCGTCGCCCCATGGAGCACGACGCTGAGCGCCACGGTGATCAACGCGGTGTCGGCAATGATCGATGCACCATCGAGGTCTGATTCGTCGACGATGGCGATGGTCAAGATGATCGTCGCCAGCCCGCGCGGGCCGAACCACCCCAGGTAGACGATCGACGGCCAGTCGAGGTGACTGCCGATACAACTCACCGCAGTGGCCGCAAGACGCAACACCACCAGGCTGATCAAGGCATACACCACCTCGACGCCCGTCACGCTGGTCAACGTTGGGCCGAGAAACGCACCGAACAACAAGAAGCTGAGCATCGTGAGCGCGTCGCCGCCCGCCTCGGCGAGTTCGTGGACGTCGCGCACACTTCCGTCTGCCGCGACACTGTCGGCCTCCCCGGCCGTGACCATGTCGGCCTCCCCGGCCGTAACACTGTCGGCCTCCCCGGCCGTAACCATGTCGGCCTCCCCGGCCGTGACCATGTCGGCCTCCCCGGCCGACGACAACCGGCACACCCGCCCGAACATCAGGCCGGCGACCCACGCCGCGATGAACCCCGAACCGTGCAGCGCATCGGTCAGGGCATACGTGCCGAGCGCAAGCGCGACGACGGAGATCTCCAGCCAGTAGAACACCGCCAACCCACGCTGCGCGGCAGCATCGATGGCCCACGCACCAAGGTGCCCGACCACCACACCGACCGCGAGCGCAATGCCGACCTCCGGAACGATCTCTTCGAGAAACGCATTGATCGACAGCGACCCTTCGGCCGCTTCGGCCGCTTCAAGGAACACGACGAACACGGGAAGCGCCACGCCGTCGTTCAATCCGCTCTCGACATTCAACGCTTGACGGATCTTCGACGGGACCCGCGGATTGGACACCACCGCCTTGCCGAGGGCTGCATCGGTCGGCGCCAACATCGTTGCCAGCACCGCCGCCTCCCACACTTCGAGCTCGGTGAGCATCAGCAACGCGACACCCCATCCCAGCCCAATCATCAACGGCAGTCCGATTCCGAGGAGGCGGCCAGGCAGTGCCGCGTCCTCGCGCCAGTGCGAGGAGTTGATTGCGCCGGCATCGGTGAACAGCACCAACGCCAACGTCACGGTGAGCACCAGATTGATCGTGTCGATATCGGTGGCGATGTCGAGGATGTCGTTGATCAATGCCAGGAGCCGCTTGGAGGCATCGACGATGCTGGCGGAGTACTCCAGCTGGCGCTCGTT
>JBCBSO010000130.1:0-8784 GCA_039819205.1 Actinomycetota bacterium | reverse complement strand
CGATGACGACGCCGTCGTCATCGTCACCGTTGACCGCAGCGATGATCAGCGCGCCCGCAAGCAGTACGACGACAGCGGCAGCCGCAGCCATGACGGGAACGAGCCGACGGCGGTATGCGCCGATCTCGACGACGGGCGCCGGCTGCGCTGCATCGTCCTCGGCTGACTCGGTCGGCTGACTTGGCGCGTCGGTGGACAGCGAGGAGGTCGATCGTTCTGCGGCGATCGCCGCGATCACGGCATCGGCACCGGACGGCTCCGGCTCTTCCCACATCGCCGGCGCAGCGAGCAACGCGGCGAGATGCGGATCGAGTGCGTCGCCGAAATCGGGTTCGCCGTCGGGGGTCAGCTCATCGGCCATGATCGTCTCGTCTCTCAGTACGGTACGGGGCACCGATTCGGTTCACGATTCCCCCTCGCTCGGGCCCAGGTGACTGAGCGCCGCCGCCAGTCTCCGGTGAGCCCGCGCCGAGCGTGACTTCACCGTTCCCACCGGTGTCCCAAGCCGCTCGGCAATCTCTGGATGCGACAGACCCACGAGATGGCTGAGGCGGACCACCTCTCGTTCGCCATCGGGCAAGTCGTCGATCGCCCGACGTACCTCAAACTGCTGCCACGTCGCCTCGAATCCGGGAGCATCCACGGCGATCTCCACCTCGGGCGCATGGCCGCCAGCGGTCGGGCGGCGCTCACGCCGCAGCGCATCGATCGCCGTGCGTCGGGCGATGGTGTACAGCCACGGGGCGAGATCGCGGTTGGCGTCGAACGTCGACGCCGCGCGCCACGCCTTAACGAAGGTTTCCTGCACCACTTCCTGTGCCAGCGGACCCGCTCCGACGACCGACCGGGCCACGGTGTGTACAGCACCTCCGTAGCGTTCGTACACGGCACGCACCGCCGTCTCGTCGCCAGCGCAAAATCGGGCGACCAACTCGCCATCGGGGGCGATCGACATGCTGCGACCTTCCCCTGGCATCGCCGCTACCCGATCAGACGTCGAGGAACTTCGAGGCCGCAATACCCGAGCCGATGGCCCCGGCCAGCGCGCCGATCGCGAACATGATCAGCATCACCGTGACTTCGTAGCCATCGGTGACGACCAGCGCCGCAAATCCGCTGTTGGGCGGAAAGTCTTGGACACCGCTCGTCCATTGGGTATTCCATACCCACAGGCCAAGGCTGGCCACTCCGGCGCCGATCAACCCGTGCAACAAGCCTTCGAGCATGAACGGAATGCGAATGAACCAGTCGGTCGCGCCGACGAGTTTCATCACCTCGATCTCGCGTCGACGAGCGAAGATGGCGGTACGGATCGTGTTCCAGATCAACAAGATGGCGGCGAGCAACAGGAATCCCGACAACAGCAATAATCGGAAGCCGAAGAAACTCTGCAGCTGCGAGATCAGGCTGATCTGATCTTCAGCGAACTTCACTTCGAACACGCTCGGTAGCTCAGAGAACGCCCCCGATAGCTGCCGCAACAGTTCGACGTCGGTGCCTTCGGTGGGCACGGCCTTGAACTGTGTGGTGATGTTGTTCTCGTCGAGCAGCTCGCGTACGCCTGGTTCCCCGGCGAGGACGCGATCGGCTTCGTCGAGCGAGCATTGCTCGTCGCAGTAGCTGAAGCTGGCGATGAACTGGCTCTGTTCGGTGAGGTTGTCCTCGACCAGCTGGAGCTGCTCGTCGGTGGCCTGCGGCCGCATGAACACGATCATCTCCACGCCGCCTTCCCAGCGAGCGAGGAGGTTGTCGAAGGCGTGTTGGCTCAGCAGGGTCAGGCCGACGCCGAGGAGGGAGATCGCTGCGGTGATGATTGCGGCGACGGTGAGTGTGGCGTTACGGCGGAAACTGTCGAAGGTTTCGCGCAGGGTGTAGCGGATGCGGGACAACATGGGTTCTCGGTGTCGTTCTCGGCGTGGTTACTCGTAGACGCCGCGCGCCTGGTCGCGCACGATCACGCCGCGGTCGAGCTGGATCACGCGCTTGCGCATCGTGTTGACGATGCGCTGATCGTGGGTCGCCATCACCACGGTGGTGCCGGTCTTATTGATCCGGTCGAGCAGGCGCATGATGCCCTCACCGGTGCCGGGGTCGAGGTTCCCGGTGGGCTCGTCGGCGAGCAGGATCAGCGGCCGGTTGACGAAGGCGCGGGCAACCGACACACGCTGCTGCTCGCCGCCCGACAGCTGGTGCGGCAAGCGGTCTTCTTTGCCGGCCAGGCCGACGAGCTCGAGGACAGCCGGAACCTGCTGCTTGATCACGTGCGATGGACGCCCGATCACCTCTTGGGCGAACGCCACGTTCTCGAACACGCTCTTTTCGGTGAGCAGTTTGTAGTCCTGGAAGATGTTGCCGATGTTGCGCCGCAGGTGCGGCACGCGACCTGGCGGCATCCCGACGATGTTGCGACCCGCCACCCACACGGCGCCGCGTTCAGGCCGCTCTTGGCGGTTCAGCATGCGCAGCAACGTGCTCTTCCCCGAGCCCGACGGGCCGACGAGGAACACGAACTCGCCCTTGGCGACGTCGAAGGACGCGTCGCGCAAGGCAACGACCTCGGTCGAGTAGCTCTTGGTGACGTTCTCCAGGCGAATCATGAGCGCACCAACGTTACCGTCGGGTTACGACCCACATGCGGCACCCCTGTGTAACGCTGGTGTCAAACACCAGCGTTACACGTCGGCGGTAGCCCGCCGTTGGCGTAAGAACCCCTCGATAAACATGTCGAGATCACCGTCGAGAACGCCTTGCACATTGCTGCTCTCGACCTCGGTACGCAGGTCCTTCACCATCTGATACGGCTGCAAGACGTAGCTACGGATCTGGCTCCCCCAGCCAACCTGAGCCTGCTTGCCGGCGATCTCGTCGAGTTCGGCCTGACGATCCTCTTCGGCTTTGGCCGCGATCATCGCCGTGAGTCGACCCATCGCCCGCTCGCGGTTCTGCAACTGGCTGCGCTCCTCCTGGGAGCTGGCGACGAGACCGGTCGGCTCGTGAATCAGCCGGACCGCCGACGACGTCTTGTTCACGTGCTGACCACCGGCACCGGAAGCACGGAACACTTCCATGCGGATGTCGGACTCGTCGACATCGATGTCGACATCGTCGAGCAGCGGCCACACCTGTACGGCGGCGAACGACGTCTGCCGCCGACCCTGGTTGTCGAACGGGCTGATCCGAACGAGGCGGTGCGTTCCCCGCTCCGCTGACATCAGCCCGTAGGCGTAGCGGCCCGAGATGGTCACTTCGGCCGACATGATCCCGGCCTCTTGTCCTTCTGACACTCCGTTCAGACTGATGGCGAAGCCGCGGCGTTCGCACCACCGTTCGTACATCCGCAACAACATCTCGGAGAAGTCCTGGGCATCGACGCCGCCGTCTTTGGCGTTGATTTGCACGATGCAGTCGGCGCCGTCGTGTTCGCCGGTGAACAGGCTGCGCAGCTCGAGCTGGTCGAGCCGTTCCGCGATCGCGGCGATCGCTGCTTCGATCTCGGGCTCTTGGCTCTCGTCGCCTTCGTCGCGGGCCAACTCGTGGAGCACCTCGACGTCGCCGATCTGCTCGGTGAGCTGGTCGTAGATCTCGAGGTCGTCTTTGATGTCGGCGTACTCGCGGTTGAGTTTCTTGGCCCGCTCCTGGTCGTCCCACAAGCCGGGCTCCGCAATCTCGGCTTCGAGCACGGCGAAGCGTTCGCGGTTGTCGGCGACGCTGAGGTACTGGGCTGCTTCGTCGCGTCGTCGTTCGAGGTCGCGCAGATCTGGGCTGAAGTCACGCATCGGTCAGCGAGACGATCACGCCGCGCCGTGGCATTGCTTGAACTTCTTGCCCGAGCCACACGGGCACGGCGCATTGCGCGGGGTCTTGGAGAAGTCGTCCTTCACGACGGTCTTCGGCTTGGCCGGCGCCTGCTGCGCAGGAGCCGCCTCGGCGGGGAGGTCGCCGTCGGCAACCGCGGCGCGCGCGGCGTCGGCGAAACCGCTCCGCTCCACGTCGTCGGATGAGCTCGTCTGCACGTTCTGCACTGCGGGAGCGGGGCCTCCGGCAGGCGCCCCACCGATCGCCGGACCGGCACCAGCCCCCTCGCCGGCTGCGCCATCGCCCGGCTGCTGGTTCTGGACCACGCGTACGTTCATCACGTACTTCACGAAGTCCTGAGCAATGCCGGTCATCATCGACCCGAACATCTCGAAACCCTCGCGTTGCCACTCGGTGAGCGGGTCCTTCTGACCCATCGCCCGCAGGTTGATACCGCCCTGCAGGTAGTCCATCTCTTCGAGGTGTTCGCGCCAGCGCTGGTCGATGATTCGCAGCATCACCTGCCGCTCGACCTGACGCATCACCTCGGTGCCGAGCTCTTCTTCGCGCCGCTCGTAGTGGGCGGTGGCGTCGGCCATCAGCAAGTCGTAGATCTCGTCGCTGTCGGCGCACTGCGCCAGCTGGTCGACCGTGATCGAGTTCGGCCAGTACAAGGCGAGTTCCTTGTCGAGACCGTCGAGGTCCCACTCGTCGCTCGCCACCGATGCACAGTGCGTGGAGATCAAGCTGTCGACCGCGTCGGCGAGGTACTCCATCGCCGCCGCCTTCAAGTCTTCGCCCTCGAGGATCTGGTCGCGGCGCTGGTAGATCACCTTGCGCTGCTCGTTCATCACCTCGTCGTACTTGAGAACGTTCTTGCGGATTTCGGCGTTCTTGGTCTCGACGGTGGTCTGGGCACGCTCGATGGCCTTGGTCACCATCTTCGCCTCGATCGCTTCGTCGTCGGGCAACGTGCGACCCATCACGTAGTTGAGCGCACCGGTGGCGAACAGACGCATCAGGTCGTCGTCGAGACTGAGGAAGAACCGGCTCTCGCCCGGATCGCCCTGACGCCCCGAGCGGCCGCGCAGCTGGTTGTCGATCCGTCGGCTGTCGTGTCGCTCCGAGCCGATCACGTAGAGGCCGCCGCTATCGCGGACGTGATTGCCTTCGGCGTCGCATTGCGCCTCGTATTCACGCAGCAGGTCGTCGTAGCGAGCCAGCGCCTTGGCACGTTCTTCGCGGAAGTCGTCGGGCATCTCGGCGAGCGCCACCGGAAGCTCGAACTCGTCGACGAGCAGATTTTCGTCGAACCCTTCCTTCAGCACGTCGTGACGGGCGAGTCCCTCAGGGTTGCCCCCGAGCTTGATGTCCACGCCGCGACCCGCCATGTTCGTGGCCACTGTGACCGCGCCGAGACGGCCAGCCTGGGTGACGATGTCGGCCTCGCGGAAGTGCTGCTTGGCGTTGAGCACCTCGTGGGGGATGCCCCGCTGGTCGAGCATGCGCCCGAGGATCTCAGAGCGACCAACGCTGGCGGTGCCGATGAGGATCGGCTGGCCTGCTTCGTGGCGCGGCTCGACATCGTCGATGATCGCGTTGAACTTGGCCTCTTCTGACTTATAGATCAGGTCGGGCTGGTCGACGCGGGCGATCTCTCGGTTGGTCGGAATTGGCACCACGCCGAGGCCGTAGGTGTTCATCAGCTCGGCGGCCTCGGTCTGCGCCGTACCGGTCATGCCCGAAAGCTTCTCGTACATCCGGAAGTAGTTCTGCAGGGTGATCGTGGCGAGGGTTTGGTTCTCCTCTTTGATCTTCACGCCCTCTTTGGCCTCGACCGCCTGGTGGATGCCTTCCGACCAGCGGCGCCCATCGAGGATGCGCCCGGTGAACTCGTCGACGATCTTCACCTCGCCGCCCTGCACGATGTAGTCCTTGTCGCGCTTGTACAGCTCTTTGGCCTTGAGGGCCACGGAGAACTGGTGCACGAGATTGGCCTGCACGTTGTCGTAGAGGTTGTCGACGTCGAGCGCCTTTTCGACCTTGGCGATGCCCTCCTCGAGCGGCACGACCACGCGCTTGTCTTCTTCGACCTCGTAGTCCTCGTCGCGGCGTAGCGAGCGGACGATCGACGCGAATCGGTAGTACAGCTTGGCCGCATCGGCCACGCGCCCGGAGATGATCAACGGGGTGCGCGCTTCGTCGATCAGGATCGAGTCGACCTCGTCGACAATGCAGAAGTTGTGGCCGCGCTGCACCTTGTCGTCGAGCTTCGGCGCCATGTTGTCGCGCAGGTAATCGAAGCCCATCTCGTTGTTGGTGCCGTAGGTGATGTCGGCGCCATAGCTACGCCGCTTCTCGGCCGGCGTGTGCTGGTGGCCGGGAACGACGACGCCCACCGACAACCCGAGCCACCGGTGAATCTGCCCCATCCACTCGGCGTCACGGCGCACGAGGTAGTCGTTCACCGTCACCTGGTGCACGCCCTTGCCGGACAGGGCGTTGAGATACACCGGCAACGTAGAGACGAGCGTTTTACCCTCGCCGGTTTTCATCTCCGCAACCCAGCCGAAGTGCATCGCGGCGCCGCCCATTAGCTGGACGTCGTAGTGCCGTTGACCGATCGTGCGCCGCGCCGCCTCGCGGCACACAGCGAACGCCTCGACGAGGAGCTCGTCGAGGTCGGCGCCGTTGTCGATTCGTTGCCGGAAGTCGGCGGTCTTGGCTTGCAGCGCGTCGTCGGAGAGCGCTTCGATCTCGGGTTCGAGTGCGTTGATGTCGGGGACGATGCCCTGGAGGGCCTTGAGCTTCTTGCCCTCGCCAGCGCGCAGAATGCGATCGAGAATGCCCATGAGGCCGTCAGCCTACCGGCGTGGCGCAGCTGGCCAGAGTGCTAGGCCACCGCCCGGAGATGGCCCCGGCGCGCCGTGCGGCGTTCGCCTGCGGCGACCACTGGCGCCGGCGTGGCCGCAACGGCGCACGTACGCACCCACTCGGCCCCGCTGGCCTCGAGCGCCGCCGTCGCGGCACGCAGCGTGGCGCCCGTGGTGACCACGTCGTCGATGACGAGCACGGTTCGCCCGGCAACACCCGGGTGGGCTCGAAAGTGCACCCCATCGAGTCGCTGAGACCGAGTGCGCCCCGTTTGTGTCGGTTCGTCGCTGCGCTGCAGCAAGGGGCGCACGGGACGTCCGAGCTGGCGAGCGACGTAGCGCGCCAGCAGCTCGCCTTGATCGAAGCCCCGTTCGCGTCGCCGCCGCCGCGATGTCGGCGCCCACGTGACCACATCGATGCGGTTGACATCGCCCGAGACCAGGAGCCGGTTAACGATGCACCCGGCCAAGTGGCGAGCCACCTGACGACGGTTCCGATACTTGAATCCAAGCAACACGTCGCGCACTCGCCCGGTGAACGGCATGGCCGCCTCGACGCCACCGGCGGTGGTCACCGGAACCCTGCTCGTCAGGGCGAACCGGCAGGTGGTGCAGATGGGGGCGCCCGGCGCATCGCATCCGGCACAGCGTGTGGTGAAGAGCATGGGCTCCACTCTGACGAGGGGGTGTCACCGTCACGATTGCTCGGCCTTACCCCAGCTCAGCGGACAATTTTGCCCGACGGCCTCGCGCCAGGCTTGGTCGCTAGTGCTCCCTGCGCCGGCCGTGACGACTGCTCGGCCTTACCCCAGCTCAGCGCACATTTCCTCCGGACGGCCTCGCGCCAGTCTTGGTCGCTCGCGCTCCCTGCGCCGGCGGGCCGCAGCGTGCGACCGCCAGGGAGCCGCTGCTGGCGTCCGGCCGTCCACACCTGGGTGCTCGAACGTGCAGTGAGGCCGGACAGATCGAGAGGGCGACCGAGCCTGGGGATTAGAGCGCAGCGGCGCGCACGGCGGCGCGCTTCTGGAAGAAGTCACCCACCTGGTTGAGCGCCAACACCGTGAACGTGAGCGCCAACGAGGGGTACAGCACCTGCCACGGATCGACCTTGATGTCACGCCGCGCCTGGTTGATCATGTTGCCCCACGTCGAGGTCGGCAGCTGGACGCTCAGTCCGAGGAACGACAACGTCCCCTCGACCACAACGACGAGCGCTGCTGCCACCATGGCGTAGGCAAGGATCGTCGGGACCACGTTTGGAACGATCTCGCGCATCAGAATTCGGCGCGGCTTTGTACCAATGGCGCGCGCGGCGGTGACGAACTCGCGATTGGAAATCGCCAAACTGTTGGCGCGCGCCACGCGCGTATAGGCCGGAATCGACAAGAAGCCGATCACCATGCTGATGATCAGCAGGTCGCGCACCTCGAAGATCGACACCAACGCAAGCAACAAGATCAATGCCGGGAAGGCCAAGATCACATCGATCAACGACATGATGATGGTTTCGGTGCGGCCACGCACAAACCCCACGAGCGACCCGAGCCCACCGCCGATGAAGAAGCCAAACGCCACCGACACCGACACCACGACGACGGTCACCCAGGCGCCGTGTACCAGGCGCGAGAACGTGTCGCGGGCCAGCGCGTCGGTACCGAGCCAGTGCGACGCCGACGGGCCCTCGAGCGGCTCGCCGGTACCGAACTCGCCGGTTTCCGGGTTGAAGTTGTTCTGCTGCAAGTTGGGGTCTTGCAGCAACGGCAGGTTGCCGTCGAACACCGTCGCGTCGAGCTGGCCGTAGACCGCCGCGAACAAGACGATGAACAGCCACATCGTCGAGAGCTTGACCAAGAGCGGCATCGACGAGAACACCCGCCACACCGACTGGCGTTTGGGCTTCTCACCGGTGGGGACGACGAACGCTTCGACCGCCTCAACACCCATACCCATAACCGGCTCGGCGTGGCGATCGACATGCCCGGGGATGGCGCCTGGGATGTCGACGGGCATGTTCGACGAGGTGTCGGTATCAGCCACGGCTAGCTCCTTCGGATCCGCGGGTCGAACGCACTGTAGAGCAGATCGACGACCGTGTTGACAATGACGTATGAGGCGG
>JBCBSO010000129.1:0-8798 GCA_039819205.1 Actinomycetota bacterium | reverse complement strand
GTCGGACGGCGATGATCGTGGAGATCGGCAGCCGATCCAGTCCCGTGACATCGGCGAGACGAGTGATACCGAAGTGTTCCATCGCCGGTCGGAAGCGCTCGATCGTCTCCGCCGGTGAGCACACGCGGTGTGTGCCGTCGCGGAACGCTTTCACACCGCCGAGCGATTCGCCGCGCATGCGGCGCGGCGGTTGCCGATCAGAAGTCGAGGTTGCGGACGTCACGGGCGTTCGCCGTGATGAACTCGCGGCGACTGCCAACGTCGTCGCCCATCAGCACCGAGGTGATCTCGTCGGCCCGCGCTGCCTCTTCGACCGAGACCTGCAACAAGGTGCGTGTCGACGCCTCCATGGTGGTCGCCCGCAACTCTTCCCAGTCCATCTCGCCCAGGCCCTTCAAACGCTGGAACTGCTTCTTGTGGTTCGGGCGGTCTTCGAGGAACTGCGCCTTGGCGATGTCGTCTTTCAGGTACACCTTTTCCTTGCCCACCTCGGTGGAGTACAGCGGTGGTTGGGCGATGTACACATAGCCGGCTTCGACCATCTCACGCATCTGGCGGAAGAAGAACGTGAGCAGGAGGGTGCGGATGTGGCTGCCGTCGACATCGGCGTCGGCCAGGGCAATCACCTTGTGGTAGCGCACTTTCTCGACGTCGAACTCGTCGCCGACACCGGCGCCGATGGCGGTGATCAGCGCCTGAATCTCGTTGTTCTTCAGCATCTTGTCGATGCGCGCCCGCTCGACGTTGAGGATCTTGCCGCGGATCGGCAGGATCGCCTGGGTGCGCGGATCGCGTGCGTCGACCGCGGTGCCACCGGCGGAGTCACCCTCCACGATGAACAGCTCGGATTCGTCGGCGTTGCGTGACGAGCAGTCCTTCAACTTGTCGGGCATGCCGGCGCCCGACAGCGCAGTCTTGCGGCGGATGGCGTTGCGCGCGTTCTTGGCGGCGACGCGGGCCTGCGCGGCGGCGAGCGCCTTCTTGACCAGCTTGTTCGCCTCGGTCGGGTTTTCTTCGAGCCACTCAGCGAGGCGTTCGTTGGTCGCCTTCTGCACGAACGAGCGCATCGGCACGTTGCCCAACTTGGCTTTGGTCTGTCCCTCGAACTGCGGCTCGCGCAGCTTGACCGACACGATCGCCGTGATGCCCTCGCGGATGTCCTCACCGGTGAGGTTCGGATCCTTCTCCTTCAGCAGGTTCTTGCCACGGGCGTACTTGTTGGCCACCGACGTGAGTGCGGTCTTGAAGCCCTCGACATGCATCCCGCCCTCGATTGTGGAGATGCCGTTGGCATACCCGTGAATGCCTTCGTGGTAACCGGTGTTCCACTGCATGGCGATGTCGAGGACCTGGCCGTCGTCGTCGTCGTCCTCGTACTGACACACCTTGGAGAACAGCGGCTCCTTCGTGGCATTGAGGTGTTTCACGAAGTCGACGATGCCGCCCTTGTACTGGAAGGTGACCTTCTGCTCGCGCTAGGGCCGTTGATCGTCGAAGATGATCTCCAAGCCCTTGTTGAGAAAGGCCATTGTTTGCAGCCGCTCGGTCACCGTGCGGGCGACGAACTCCACACCCTCGACGGTGAAGATCGTCGGGTCGGGCCAGAACGAGATCGAGGTGCCGGTGGTACGGCCGCGGCTCGGCGTGTCGCCAACCTTTTTCATCTTGCCCTGCGGGAGTCCGCCCTTGGCGTACTCCTGGCGATACCGCGATCCACCGCGGTCGATCTCCACCTCGAGTCGTTCAGAGAGTGCATTGACCACGGACACGCCAACGCCGTGCAGTCCGCCGGACACCTTGTAGCCCTCGCCTCCGAACTTGCCGCCCGCATGGAGCACGGTGAGCACCACCTCCGCAGCGCTCTTACCTTTGTGCTCGCCAGACGGATAGGGATCGACCGGGATACCGCGACCGTTGTCCTCGACCCGGCAACCACCATCGGCGAGCAACGTGACCGAAATGCGCGTGCAGTGCCCGGCCATCGCCTCGTCGACCGAGTTGTCGACGACTTCCCAGATCAAGTGGTGCAGACCTTGGAGCCCGGTGGAACCGATGTACATGCCCGGTCGCTTGCGCACCGGGTCGAGGCCCTCGAGGACCTGAATGTCCTTGGCGTCGTACTTCTTGCTCGCGGCGGTCTTCGATGGTTGAGCGGCGGCGTTGGACACGCAGTACCTCTTGTCTGTTGCCCTGCATATGGGCTGCATATGGGCTGGATATCGGGGCGAGCGACCGGGTCCGGACGGGGACGTCACGGGGGCTCGCGAACGGTGTTCAGTCTACCAAGGCAGGGGGCCTCCGAGCGGGACGCTCGCCGTGGGCGGACTGGCTGACGAATCGTTGTTCAGCGGGCTCGAGCGACCCGTACCTCAACGCGTTCCAGCTGCACTCCGGCGACATCGTCGAGACGCTCGATGATCGTTCCCGTGAGGAACTTCACCTGCGTCGCCCACGACGGATCCGAGGCCTCGACAACGAGCACTCGACCGTCGAGGCGCACAGGTCGAACATGGTGGGCGATCGCTTCGCCAACTGCGTCGTCCCAGCGGCCGAACACCCCACCGAGGTCGGTTCGGCTGGTGCCACGCAGTGACCGCATCACCGAATCGAGGGATTCGCTGAGCGAGATCGGCTCCATCTCTTTCACCGTATCTCTGGTCGCCGACGCTCAGGCGAGCCGACCATCGACGATGCGCAACTCGTGATCGACTGGAGCCGGGATTTTGGTCGCCGACGTGATCACGACCTGACCGGACGGTAAATGGTCGAGCAGGGCAATCGCACGGTGGTCGTCGAGTTCCGACAACACATCATCGAGCACCAACACCGGCGCAGAGTCAACCCGCTCGGTGACCAGGCGGTGGGCGGCCAACCGCAGCGACAGCGACAGGGTTCGTTGTTCGCCCTGCGATGCGTGTGTACGCGACGAGAGCCCGTTGAGGGTGACCACAAGATCGTCACGATGCGGTCCCACGGTGGTGACCCCTCGCCGCGTGTCGTCAGCGCGCGCCGCGGCGAGCGCCTCGACGAGACCCACTGTCTGCCAAGGTGCGGCATAGTCGAGACCAACGGTTGCAGTGGTACCTGCGAGGTCTCGATAGGCCTGAGTGACCATCGGCGCCAACCGGTCGACAAGGGTCATCCGGGCGTGCGCCAGCCGGCCGCCGACATCGGCAAGTTTGGCGTCCCACACGTCGAGGGTCGCTTCGAGATCACCGTGCCCACCACCTCGTTGCGACGAAATGCTCTTGAGCACCGTGTTGCGCTGCTTCACCACGCGCTCGACCTCAAGGCGGATGGCGTCGTACTTCACCGCCAGTGCAACCAGGGTGTCGTCGAGGAAGCGACGGCGGTCACCGGGACCGCCTTTCACGATGACCAAGTCGTCGGGCGAGAAAACGGTGACCCGCATCGTGCCCAACAGGTCGCGCACACGCGGTAAGCGCTGCCGGTTGACCTGTACGCGATTGCGACCGCCAACCATCAGTTCGGCTTCGATGAGCGACTGTCGACCGTCATCGTCACGGATCGTGGCGCGGATTACGCCCCGGTCGGCACCGACTCGGACCAACGCGTCGTTGGGCGCCCCGCGAAAGCTCGACAACGTGGCCAAATAGGCGAGCGCTTCGGCGAGGTTGGTCTTGCCGTGGCCATTGTCGCCGAGGATCACCGTGGTCCCCGATTGCAGCTCGAACACGGCCGACTCGTAGTTGCGAATGTCGACCAGTTCGAGGTGTTCGACGATCACCAGTTGCTCATCGAGTGCTCGCCCAAGAGCCCGCGTCTCAGGGGACGCGCACGGGCATCAGCAGGTAGAGGTAATCCTCGACACCAACACCGCGAATCACCGCCGGCTTCATCGGGTCCATCGTCGACAGCGTGATCTCTTCGGAGTCGATCGCGTCGATCCCCGACGAGAGATAGTCGGGGTTGAACGCCACCGTCATCTCGGTGCCGTCATAGCTGGCATCGATCTCTTCAGCCGCGTTGCCGACGTCTTGGGTGATCGCGGTGAGTTGCACCGTGTCGCCGCCCACGGTGAGGCGCACAGGGGTCGAATCCTGGGCGAGAATCTTCACCCGGCGAATGGCCTCGAGCATCCCACCCTTGTCGACGGTCAACACATTGGGATGCGACGACGGCAAGAGATTGCGATAGTTCGGGAAGTCACCCTCGATGAGTCGTGTGCTCAGCCGGGTGGAGCCGGCTTCGAAGACCACCTCGCGCTCCCCGAGACGCACGGTCAGGTCTTCGTCGCCATCAAGCACTCGCTGCAGTTCGGCCAAGGCCCGCGCCGGGATCAAGACCCGCTGACCGGAACCCAGAACGGAGGATTCCGGTAGATCGCGTACAGCAAGGCGGTACGAGTCGGTGGCCACCATCCGCAGACCATCTTCCTCGGCCGCGAGGAGCACCCCCGTGAGCACGGCGCGGGCATCATCGGACGATGCGGCACGCACCACCTGGCGCAACGCCTCCGACATCACATCAGCCGGCAACGTCACTGCGTCCGCCGACGGGTCCGCCTGCGCGGGATAGTCATCGAGGGCCAGCGGCCGCACCGAGAACTGTGAGCGGCCAGCGCTAATCGCCAACTCTTCATCGCCAAGCTCGACCTCGGCGGCACCGGCGGGCAACGCGCGAATGATGTCGGCGACCAACCGCGCTGGCACCACCACGGCGCCATCACGTTCACCGCCGACGTCGACGGTGAGCCGAATCGTCAACTCGAGGTCGGTGCCGATCACCACCAGCTCGTCGCCGACGACCTCCATCCGCACGCCGGCCAACACCGGCAACGTGCCAGTGCGGTTCGTCGCCGCTCGACCGGCGGACGTGACCGCGTCAGCAAGTACGTCTCGTTCGCAACGAAACTTCACAGTCGGAACCTCTCCTCATGCAGGGATGTCTCAACAGACAGGGGCAGTAGTAGGTGCTGTGGATTGGGGACGAGCGCCTGTTTGCCCAGCGTAGAGGCGAACGCGTTGCCCACAAGGGATACACCGCTGTCCCCACATCGCGACTGACATCGATGTGGTTCGGTGGACAGTCGATCACGATCCACCGGTGTGGCGGTGTTGTCCCGGTGCCATCCCCCGGTCGTCCCCAGGCGCGCGTTCACTTCAGTTGCTGCAGCAGGTCGGTGACCTGGTCGTAGATCTGTTTGCGCTCGCTCATCAGGTGCTGGATCTTCTCGTTGGCGTGGATCACCGTGGTGTGATCGCGGCCGCCGAACAGACGGGCAATTGCCGGGTAGCTCAGATCGGTCATTTCGCGGAACACATACATTGCGATCTGGCGGGCGGTGACCAGTGGACGTTGTCGCGAGCGTCCCTTGAGGTCCTCGACGGGGAACTTCAAGATCTCGGCGATCTCGGCGAGGAGCTCCTCGTCGGTGCGTACTTTGGGCTTGTTTTCTTTGAGGAGATCGGCCAGCTGGCTTTGCGCCAGGTCGGTGGTGATTGGCACTTGGTTGAGGCTGGCGAACGCCGTCACACGGATGAGTGCGCCTTCGAGTTCGCGGATGTTGGTGGCGATGTTGGTGGCGATGAACTCGAGGGTGTCGTCGGGCACCTGTACTCGGTCGCGTTCGGCTTTGTTGCGCAGGATCGCCAAGCGGGTTTCCAAGTCGGGCGGCTGAATGTCGGTGATCAGCCCCCACTTGAATCGGCCGCGCAATCGTTCTTCGAGCGTCGGGATGGCATCGGGCATGCGGTCGGAGGAGATCACGATCTGCTTGTTCGCGCCGTGCAGCGAGTTGAACGTATGGAAGAACTCTTCCTGTAGACCCTCTTTGCCAGCGATGAACTGGATGTCGTCGATCAGCAGTACGTCGATGTCGCGGTAACGGCGGCGGAGCGAGTTCGTCGTGTTCTGACGAATTGCGTCGACGTACTCGTTCATGAACGTTTCGGTCGAGACGTATCGTACTTCGGGGTGTTGGTAGTTCGAGTGGACGTAGTGCCCGATGGCGTGCAGCAAGTGGGTCTTGCCGAGCCCGGCGGATCCGTAGATGAACAGCGGGTTGTAGCTGCGCGCTGGTGTCTCCGCCACGCGCAGTGCAGCGGCCAGAGCGAATTGGTTGGACGCACCCTTGACGAAGGTTTCGAATGTGTACCGCGGGTTGAGTCCCGCTTCGTCGAGCAGGTTGCGTGTGGCGGCACCGTTCGACTCGGACTCGACGGAGCGATCGAGTCGTCCCTCGCTGCTTCGTCCGTCGTTGATTCGGGCGTCGTGACGGTGCGCGTCGTGGGTGCCGTTGTCGCGGCTGGTTTCGCGGTTGACGTCACGGCTGATGTCGGTCGGCATGTCGGCGGTCAGCACGTCGGTCGCCGTGCCGTTGGCGTCGACGTCGATTTCCACGGCGAGGTGGCCCAGATTGGCTTCGTGCAGTGCCTCGGTGACGAGCGGCAGATAGCGGGTCAGAATGCGGTCACGGACGTAGGCGCTCGGTGCTTGCAGTTGCAGCCGATGATCGTCGGCGTCGAGCGGGGTGACGTCTTGAAACGTCGAGAACCACACCGACTCCGCCAATTGAGAGCGCAGTGACACCGTCACCTGAGTCCACACGTCGTCGGCGTCGGTCATCTCGATGTGGTCTCTTCTCTGACAGAACGGGCGATGGTCGTCCACATCGTTGTCCACATGATGGGGACAGTGGCGGCGTAATGGACGAGCGACCGAACCTACCAGCTCCACTCCGTTGGGAAAACTGCCGTATTTGTCCTGCTCAGACACCATTTCTTTAGCCAGCGTCCACCTGTGGGTAACTTACATCGATGTGGTTTGACGAGTGATTAGGGTCGACGGCGTCGCGTGCTGCGCCGTCGTCGCGCGCCATCCACAGGTCGTGCGCGACCGCTTGTCCCTGGTCGTTGTGTCGCGATGTTGGGATGGGTCCGCGCGCCGCCGTAGCCTTGCTCAGCTACAGGTTTGAGTTCGGAGTTCCGATGAAGCGCACCTACCAACCAAATAACCGGCGCCGCGCCCGCAAACACGGCTTTCGCGCCCGCATGCAGACTCGCGGGGGCCGGGCGGTTATTCGTTCACGTCGGGCCAAGGGTCGTCAGCGCTTGTCGGCTTGATTCGACCGCTCCGTGACCGTGAGGCGTTCGTCAGAGTGCGGCGGCACGGAGTACGGTCACGAGCCGAGACGTTGTGGTGTTCGTTCCTCCCCGATCCGCTGATCGCGCCGCCGTGCGTGGGTTTCGCGATTCCACGCTCGACGGGAACCGCCGTGCGCCGCAATCGCTTGCGTCGGCGCCTGCGGGCACTGTTACGCGCCCGGCACCTCGAACCCGGGGCGTACGTGTTCGGCGCCATCACGTCGCCGAAATCGATCAGCACATCGAGTGCGAGCACCAGTCATGCGAACACGCGATCGGCGACTGGCAACCCTACGGAACAATCGTACGCCGATCTGGCCCGCGAGGTCGACCGTCTCCTCGCTGCACTCCAATCGTCCGCGACATGAGCGCCGACGCCGAACCGGCCGTGCCGCTGCGCGGCGGTCGGCGCGTCGCCGTGGCGATGATCGATTGGTATCAACGGGCGGCCGAGGGGCGCCCATCACCGTGTCGTTTCTATCCAACCTGCTCGTCGTATGCCCGCGAGGCGTTTGAGGTGCATGGCACGTGGCGGGCATCATGGCTGACCTTCCGGCGGCTGACACGCTGTCGGCCCCTTGGCCCGTCGGGCTACGACCCAGTGCCCCTACCGGAGGGTGACCACTGATGGACGATGACTGGCGGGTGATTGCTGGTGTTTGAGATTCCTGCGGCGATCCTGTCGTGGTTCTACGGGCTGACCAACAGTTACATCGTGGCGATCGCGTTGATCGCCGCGTTGGTCATGGCGATCACTACCCCGCTCACGCTGAAGAGCACCAAAGGCATGCTCGAGATGCAGAAGCTGGCGCCCGAGATGCGCAAGCTGCAGAACGAGTACCGCAGCGACCGTCAAAAGCTCAACGAAGAGATGATGAAGCTCTACCAGGAGCACAAGGTCAATCCCTTGTCATCATGTCTTCCGCTCCTGGCCCAAGCGCCGGTGTTCTACATCATGTTCCGCATCCTGCGGGGTTTGATCTACACACCGCGTGGCGCAGCCGGACCGGTTGCCGAGCGCGTGTGGCTGGCCTTCGACAATCCGAGCGAAGCCGCCGACCCCGGCTTCATTCCGCGGTACCTGTCGACCGACTCCGATCTGTATCTGTCGTTGTTCGGCGAGCGCGACATGATCTCGTTGGGACTCGATCTCTCACGTTCGGCCCTTGAGGCAGTCGCCGACGGGTTCGGCGGCGGGATCATCTACGTGCTGCTGGTGGTCCTGCTCGGTGGTCTGTATTTCGTGCAGCAACGGATGGTGGCCGCACGTGCATCGGTCAGCCCCACCATGTCGCCAGCGCAGCAGAAGATCATGCAGTACCTGCCGGTGGTCTTCGCCGTGTTTCAGGTGTTCTTTCTTGCCGCGCTCGTGGTGTACTACATCTTCCAGACGCTGATGCGGATCGCTCAGCAGGCGTACATCACACGCCGCTTCTACGGTCACGACGAGTCGCTCGGACGGCAGGCCCAACGGGCGGGCGAAGAAGCGCGCGAGCACGCCAAGAAGAACGGCGAAGGTGGCGGTTTGTTTGCCCAAGCCAAACGCGACCTGGCGGCCGCGCGCGGCGGGGATGACGAAAACGGAACGGCGGGCAGCAACGGCAGTGGGTCGAAGAACACGCCGGCAAAGCGGCCGACCTCGAGCAAACGGGTCACGCCGCCGAAGAACAAGCCGAAGCGTCGGCTTGTTCT
>JBCBSO010000128.1:0-8842 GCA_039819205.1 Actinomycetota bacterium | reverse complement strand
GCCCCACTTGTCGGCGATGCGCTCGGCGCCCTCGAACTGCGAGGTCATCTCGTACTGCTCGAAGTACGTCGGCGGGATCGGGATGCCGAGACCGAGCTGCTTGGCGGAGTTAGACCCGATCGGGATGCGGCTCATCGCCTCGACGCCGCAGCCGATGGCGGCATCGACCACGCCGGAGCCGACCAGCGATGTGGCCAGGTTGGTCGCCTGCTGGCTCGAGCCGCACTGGGTATCGACGGTGGTGGCGGGGACTTCGAGCGGGAGACCCGCGGCGAGCCATGCGGTGCGTGCGACGTTGAAGCTCTGCTCGCCGACCTGGCTGACGCAGCCACCGACGACCTGGCCGATCTCGGTCGGATCGATATCGGTTCGATCGATGATCGCTTTCTGTACCTGTCCGAGTGTTTCGGCGGGGTGCACGGTCGACAGACCGCCGTTGCGCTTGCCGATTGGCGTGCGCACGGCGTCGACGATCACGACATCTGACGGGGAGGTGGAAGAAGCCATGCGCGAACGGTACTGGGACGGATGCGACTCGGCCGAAGCAGGTGCGGCGTGCTAGCCATCGACGCCGATGAGCAACGCCGGCCCCGCCAACCGCCGCCCCAACACGTCGGCGCTCTACACGCCACTGAACGTGCCCCCGACCGGGGACGGCGCAGCGATGTTCATCCATGTCATCGGTGCCCAGGTGTTCATCGACGATCGCCCCGCCGACGAGGGTTGGTCACGCCACGTGGTCGGCGTCGTCGACGAGGTGGTGTGGTGGGCCGTCGATGTGCCCGACGATGCGGAGGACCCCTCATACGGTGCGGCGCTCGACCTGTTCGGCTACTACGGACGGGCCAGCGAGGCCGAGTGGTTTGCCGCGGGACGTGCCGTGCAGCTCGTCGAGTGGGGGAGAACCCATCGTTTCTGTGGCCGCTGTGGCACGAAGACCGCACCCGACCCGGTCAGTCGCGGGCTGCGTTGTCCGTCGTGTGGGCTGCTCGTGTTCCCCCGCCTGGCGCCGGCGATGATCACGCTTGTCACCCGTGGTGCACCCGGCCCGGAGCAGGAGGCGCTCCTCGCACGTGGCGTCAATTTCCCGCTGCCGATGTACTCCTGCCTGGCGGGGTTTGTTGAACCGGGCGAGGACCTCGAGGGTGCCGTGGTGCGCGAAGTGCACGAGGAGGTCGGCCTCGACGTCGATCGTGTGTC
The DNA here is from genome assembly GCA_039819205.1 of Actinomycetota bacterium. Taxonomy (GTDB): domain Bacteria; phylum Actinomycetota; class Acidimicrobiia; order Acidimicrobiales; family Ilumatobacteraceae; genus JABSQH01. Next base: position 7,642 of record JBCBSO010000128.1, on the reverse strand, counting down.
GTATCGCGGGAGTCAGCCGTGGCCGTTCCCGCACAGCCTGATGATCGGATTTCGGGCCGAGTACGTCGGCGGCGACCTCGTGCTCGACGAGACCGAGATCGTCGATGCCAATTGGTACCGCAAAGACGACCTCCCACAGATTCCGCCGGGCATCTCGATTGCCCGCACCCTGATCGACGAGTGGGTCAACGAATAGACGGCCATGGCCGTCAGCGGACGGTGTGACACGTGGGGTCTGACCCCAACTGTCACAGCGAGCGGTCAGCGGGCGGCGAGTCTGTCGGCGAACCAGTCGAGGATGATCTCCAGCCGCTGCACGCGATGGACGGGCGAACCGGTGCGTGAGAGCTCGTGCCCCTCGCCGGGAAACCGGTAGAAGTCCACGTCGACGCCGCGCAGCTTCAGCGCAACCCACAACTCCTCGGCCTGACCGATGGGGCAGCGCCAGTCCTCCTCAGAGTGGATGATGAGCATCGGCGAGTCGATGTGCTGCGCCGCGTTGACCGGCGACATCGCGTGATACCGCTCGGGATCGTCGAGATGCGAGGCGCCGTGTTCGCCGTGGAAGAACGTGGAGATGTCGCTCGACCACTCCATCGAGGTGAGGTTGTTGGCCGCGCGTTCGGAACAGAACGCACGAAACCGGTCGGGGTGGTACGCCGCAAGGAGCGTGGCCATGTACCCGCCATAGGACCCGCCCAACATGCCGACCCGGTCGCGATCGCAGAACGGGTAGCGGTCGAGCGCGCCGTCGATGATCGACAACACGTCGTCGACATCGACCGAACCCCACCCGGTGCCCTGGCGAGTCGGGTGTTCCGGTCCGAGGATCGCCTGTCCCCAGTCGGTGTCGCGGCCACTGCTCCCGCGCGGATTTCCCAGCACCACGACGAAGCCCGCGGCCGTCTGCGCCTGCGCCTCGTCGAAGAAGTACTCGCCGTATTGGGCGAACGGACCACCGTGCACGTTGAACAGCACCGGGTACTTGGTGTCCGGGTCGAAGTCGGCGGGACGCATGATCCACGCGTCGATGTCGTCGCCGCCGTCAGCTGTCGGCGCGGTGAACTTCTCCCACCCGCGTAGGCCGTCGGCCCAGTCCGCCGCCACGCTGGTGCGGCGCTCGTCGCCCACCCACAGCTCGGGCGGCCGGTCGATCGTGGTGCGTGTGGTCGCCAGCACGCCCCCGCCGACGCTGACGCCCGTGACGCTCAACCGTCCCGAGGTGATCGGCTCGGGGTCCGCCGATCCGTCGGCTGCAAGCCGGTACAGATGGCTATCCCCCCGATCCTCCGCTACGGCGAGCAGCTTGGTGTCGCCTTCCTCCCAGGCTGGTGCCGGGCTCCCGAGCAGCGACGCGAACGTGCGGTCGAGGCCGGTGGAAATCCAATTGATCTCGTCCGCGGTCGCCCCATCGGCATCGATGGGCAAGACGCCGACCTTGTAGTTCTGCGGCAAGGTCCGCGAGTCGCCGTGACCGACGAAGGCGACGTGATGTCCGTGATGTGACACGGTCGGGAAGGCGTAGACGCCGTCGTGTGCAGTGAGGCAGCGCACCGACTGATCAAGGCCGATCGCGTAGAGGTCTGACGCCCAATCGGTGTCCCAGGTGTCGTGGCGTGCGGACGTGGTGATCACTCCAGTGCCGTCGCGGAGCCAGGTGATTCCGCTGTGTTGGAACTCGCCGGGCGTCAGGTTGCGCGGCGGGACAGTGCCGTCGGCGGCCACCACGTACACATGCGCCGGGCGATCGAACACCCATCCCTCGCCGTCGAAGCGGCCCTGAAACCGGTCGATTTTGCGCGGCGCCTGCCACGAGGCGTCCGCGGCGTCATACCGCGGACCACGCGTTCGTGACACGAACGCCAGCCATCGACCGTCGGGTGACCAGGCGACGTCGGCAATGCCCTCCGGCATGGTGCACACCGTGCGCACCTCGCCGGGGTGGCCAACCGGGATCACGTGCAACGTCGCGTCGCCCTTGCGTTCGCCGCGTCGCGACGTGAACGCGAGGTGCCGACCGTCGGGTGACCACGTCGGCGACCCGTCGTGATCACCGCCGGTCAGCGGTCCGTCGTCGAGCCACACACGTGTGCGTGTGGTGTTGGCCGCGTGGTCGGTGGTGGCCACCACCATGGCGACGTGCTCGCCCGTCGGCGACACCGCCGGGGACGCAACGGCACTGCGTCCGTCGATCAGTCGCTCGGCGATCGTCCGATGCGCCGAACGCGCCGCGGCATCGGTCGATGTTTTGGTGGCGGATTCAGACGGTGGCGGGGGAGGTGGCAGCGACGTCATCGAGCGCACCGTAGCGCTCCATCCCCAGCCCGTCAGCCGGCGGTGGCGGCGCGCCGAGTCGTGACTATTCGTCGATGCCGACGGGCATGCCGTCGATGATCTGATCGAGATACTCCGACATCCCATAGCCGGTGCGGTCGACGTCACGCCCTGGGGCGTCAGCGTCGGGATCGGCGACGACCGTCCACCGCGTGTAGGCCTCGGAGATGCGGGTCAACAGCGAATCGCCCTCGGGAGTGTCGCGTCGATTGCGCAGCGGGATCAGGCTGACGGCCTCGCCGCGCAGGCGCCACTCACGACCAGACCGGCTGGAACGCAGCGTTGCCTCGATCTGGTCGTGGAAGGCATCGTCGCCAACGGTGACGGTGCGCAGCTCGACGTCGTCGCACAGGTGCATCGTTCCGTGCTCCCAAACGAAGCCACCGCGTGTCCCCGGTCCGTCGCGGCGAGCGACCCGACTCGCCATGAACCCGAGGTCCGGATCGACGTTGCCGGTCAGCCAGCGGTAGTACCAGGGCGCTTGCCAATAGCGGGGTCCCCACGAATGGTCGCGCAGACCGAATCCATGGATCGTCCACTCGCGCTCGCCGATGCGCATCGAACCCGTCGCCTCGACGAGTTGTTCGTAGTGGCCCTTGGCGAACTCTTCACCGGGTGCCTCGTGCGGTTCGTCGGGCTCACCCCCGAACATGCTTGGCCGCCCCTGGCCGGTGAAGGTCAGGTCGATTTCGGCTGCGGCGTAGGGGTTGGTGGTGAAGGCGGCCTTGGGGTCGGCCATCTCGTGTGGTCGATCGAGGAGCAACACCTTGCCCGAGTACTGCACTCGCAGCTCTTCGAACGGCGTGACCATGTCGATTTGCAGTCCGCCGGCGTCGAACGCGTCGTTGTGATCGATGCCGCTGCGACGAAACATGAAGGCGACGCTGCGGGCATCATCGGGCGCGATCGTCCCGGCCGCGTCGTTGTCTGAATCGCCCCCGGCAGCGTCCGCAGACAGCGCACTGGCCGTTGCCGGGAGATACAGGCACACGGTGACCTCGGCGCGCCCCTCGTTGGCCCGATTGCCGATTCGGAACCACCCGCCGACGCCTTGGTCGTGGTCGAAGCAGTTGAGGTACATGCTCTCGTTGAAGTTGGGCTCAGGACCCAACTCGTGGAGATACTCATCGGCTTCGTCGAGACGCACACCCATGACTGCCGACGTTAGGAAGCGCGTGCTCTCCTCGTCGGACCGAGCGCGTCAGGTCTCGGCGCCGGCAAACAGTTCGAGCTGTTCCCAGGTGACCGCAACCTCGCTGACCACACGCCACCGGAGGCGCCCGCGCGAACCAGGCCGCCGGATCTCTACGCGTTCGGGTCGTAGTGACCGAGCGGAGCCGTCGGGATCGCGCAGGGTGACGCTGCCGTCGGTGGCGATCCCGGACACTCGACCGACAATCCAGCGCCCGCGCTCGTGCCGACGGAAACGGATTTCCTCGCCAGGGCGCAGCCCGAGACGAGCGAGCGATGCGGGCGATGTGTGCACGTGTAGATCTCCTCAGACCGCCCGAGCAATCACTCGGCAGCCTGCATCACCCGGCGCTGCAACTTGCGCATGCCACCGATCCAGCGGTCGGGATCGGTCGCTTTGAACTGCATGTAGTCGGCCACCTCGGGGTGCGGGAGTACGAGCAAGCGCTCATCGCGAATTGCGGCGACCACATCGCGGGCGACGTCGTCGGGTTCGAGTACGTCGGCGGCCAGCTTGACCACGTTGCCGCCCGGCGCAGCCTCGTCGCCGGCGTGCAGCATCTGGGTGTTCACACCCTGCGGGCACAGACAGGTCACTTTGATGCCGGCGTCGCCGTAGGTGATCGCCATGTACTCGGCGAACGCCACCGCGGCGCGCTTGGTGAGGGTGTACGGCCCCGAACCGATCTGGGCCAGTAGACCGGCGGCCGACGCAGTCGATGCGAAGTATCCGTCGCCACGCTCGAGCCAACGCGGCAAGAGTGCTTTGGCCGCCCACCGGTGGGCGTGCACGTTGACGTTGAACGCCAGCTCCCAGTCGGCTTCTGGAGTGGTCAGCACGTCGGTGCCGACGCCGACGCCCGCGTTGGCGAAGAACAGATCGATGTCGCCGTGTATGTCGGTGGCCGCGGCCACGAGTTCGGCGTTGCCGCTCTCGGTCGATATGTCGGCGACCAGCCCGTGCGCCGTGGCCCCGGTTGGGTCGATCGACGCGGCAACGTCGGCGGCACCCGCGAGGTCGGCCAACACCACACGTGCTCCTTCGGCGTGAAAGGCGCGGGCCAAGGCTTCGCCAATCCCGCGTCCGGCGCCGGTGACTACCGCAGTTCGTCCGTCGAGCTCCATTGCCGGCATCGTACGCGTCGCTGCGCACGAACACGTGCTGGCCGCGCCCCGGCGCGACCATTGCCGATGCGATCGCCGGCCACTGGCGTAGCGATCGGGAGCACGCGGCTCCCTGTTACTGCTGCGATCGCCGGCCACTGGCGTAGCGATCGGGAGCACAACGCTTCCTGTTACTGCTGCCGTCGCCGGCCACTGGCGTAGCTCTCGGGAGCACGCGGCTCCCTGTGACTGCTGCCATCGCCGACCACTGGCGTAACGATCGGGAGCACGACGCTCCCTGTTACTGCTGTGTTTCGGGGTGCCATTGGTGCGCGCGATCGGGGAGTGTCGCGGGTACCGTGTACCCCTGATGACCGATCAGCGCAGCGACTCCACAGCCGTGATCGACGAAGCACTCGGTGTGATCGACACCGCGCTTGCCAAGATGATGCAGCGAGAGCTCGTATCGTCCGGCGAGGTCGCCGATCTTCTTCTCGACGTGCGCAGTCTGCTCACTACCGAGGGCTCAGCCGACACACCAGTACTCGCCGACGCCACCGACGCCGGCTGAGTTCACGTCCGGGTGACGCCACGTCGGCGTCCACCGCGACGCGTCTGATCACGGCTTAGGCCGAAAGCAGGCGAACGAAGGCCGCGTCGACGCATCGGGCAAACAGATCGGGCTCGGCGATCGCCGCAGGATCCATGTGGATCCCGACGTCGAAACGATTCCGCTGGCTGAGCGCCGTCAGGTTCACGGGCACTCCCAGCAACGGCCCGATTGGCACGTTGGCCACCACGTGTGCTCCAGCGACGTACGTGTCGACCGGTGCGCCGCGGACGTTCGATGTGGCCACGTCCACCGAGCGCGACTGCGCGAGCGCGAACCGCCCAATGAGCGACGTCGGAAGCGCCGCTCCCAGCGCCGCCGCGGCGTCGACGAGCGAGTCCGACCCCGCGGCACGCGCGTGGGCAACGGCCGCAGCCACTGCGGCGAACCGATCGGCGACCGGCATGTCGCCAGTGGGGACGTCAAAGCGGGCCAACGTGAACGCGTTCGAGCCCGATTCGGCCCGGCGAGTGCTCACCGCGATCGATGCCCGCAACGCATCGATCGGCGATCCGGCGCGCCGGTGGTAGTCGCCCGCCGCGTCGGCGGCAGCGGCGACGAATGCAGTGTTTACCGTGCCGCCCAAGCGGCTGGCGACCGCCTTGAGATCGTCGACCGACGCCGAGGTGGTGTGCAACGTGCGACGTGTCGAGCGGCTCGTCCACAACGGCGATCGCGCGTGTGCACCGAACTCACGACCAATCTCGTCGAGCGTGCGCCCGGCCGCATCGCTCGCCTCGCCGAGCGCGTCGGGGTTGGCCAGCAGCTGTTGCACGCGGCGGCCGATGCCCAGCGGCACGCGCAACGCGTTCGCCAGGGTGCGTCGCACAGCCTCCGCGGTGTCGTCGACGTCGGGAGCGGGTTCGTCGATCGACGAGCTGCCGTCGGGCGGTTCGATGTCGATTCCCCCAGTGGTGGGATCCGTCGTGTTGTCGTGTGTTGGCGGCTCGTGGGTGGCTGGCGGGTTGCGTTCGAGATCGAGGTAGGCGAGCGCCAGCTCGATACCGCCCTCGCCATCGGTGATCGAGTGGTGCACCTTCTGCAGCAGTGCCGATCGGCCCTCCGGGAGTCCGTCGATCACTGTGAATCTCCAGAGTGGCCGCGAGGGGTCGAACGGGTCTGCGGTCAGCCGGGTTGCCAAGTCATAGAGCTGCCGGTGTGTTGCTGCCCCTGGCAGGGCTACGTGGTGCACGTGGCTGGGGATGTCGAGCTCGTCATCGAGCACCCATCGAGGGGCTCGTCCACCGGGCCTCTCGTCGACCCGTTGGCGCAGCCGCGGGATGCGCCGCGACGCGTCGATCAGCCGGGCGCGGAGCCGATCGACATCCGGTCGTCGATCGAGGATCGCCACGTTGGAGAATGTCGACGACAGGCGGCGGTCGCGTTCGAGCCGCCACATCAGCGCTTCGATGTCGGTCATCGCCGGTGCCGACTCGCGACGCGGTGCAGGTGAGCTCACTGCCAGGAGGGTAGGCGTCGAGCCGGACGCGCCGGACCGCTCAGCGAGGACTCACGCGGCGCGCCACCCGGCGTGCTGCCCACCCGAGGCCGGCGCCGATGACCACCCCGCCGATCACGTCGGAGGCGTGATGGATGCGCACGTAGACCCTGCTCGTGGCGACGAGCGCGCCAACCGCCGCCCATCCGGCAACGCGTGAGGGACGCTCCCATGCCGACAACAACACGACTGCAAACGTGGCGGCGCTGGCGTGGCCTGACGGGAACGCCGAGGTTGACGGCTGACGGACCTCGAGGCCTTCGACCCCTTGCTGGGTCGGTCTCGGCCGGCGGAACAACCGTTTGACGCCCTGGTTGACGATGAGGCTCTCGATGCCGAGTCCGATCGCCAGGATCAGCACCTGGTCGACACGCCGCGTGGCCAGTCCGCGCACACCGCCGAGGGCGTGCCATACCAGCGAAAAGTCGCCGGCCGTGCTGGCCGCCTGAAATACCTGATCGAGTGTCTCGTTGCCGCGCAGCCGATCGAACGCCTCGTCGACCCGTCGGTCGAACCGTTCGATCGACGGACCGAGTGTGCCCTCGCCGGGGACCGCGGACGGATCCGGCTGTGCCGTGGTTGTGGGTTCGCTCATCGCCGAGTGTCAGCCGGCGATGGCGACGATCCGGTCGTCGCTCGACGCGCTGCCCTCGTCGGCGGCGCCGCTGATGAGCGAGGCGTACGCTGCTGGCGCTTCGGTGAGGGCGCGCTCGGGGTCGCCACCAAAGGCCGGGCACCAGCGCTGGAACGAGCAGTAGTCGCAGATTCGGCTCGTGCGCGGCCGAAAGTCGCCGGTCACGCACGCTCGCTCGACCGCGTTCCATACCGCGGCGGTGCGCGTGGTGATGAACCGCACCGACTGCTCGCTCGGAACGGTCTCGATCGTTTCGCCAGAGCTGAGGTAC
>JBCBSO010000127.1:0-8859 GCA_039819205.1 Actinomycetota bacterium | reverse complement strand
ACAAGATCGTCGACGGTCAGTCGGTCGACGTCGGCTGGTACGACCCGGGCGACGACCTGCCCAAACACACCGGCTTTGGGGAGGCTTGACCGATGGCCGGTTTCACGCCACTGACCGGCGGCTGTCTGTGCGGCGCCGTGCGCTGGCAGGTCGATGGCGATCTCGGCACCATGAGCCATTGCCACTGTTCCATGTGCCGCAAGGCTCACGGCGCGCCGTTCGCGACCTATGTCAGCGCGGCATCCGGAGACTTCCGCTGGCTCAGCGGCGAGGAGAGCATCACGACCTATGAATCCTCGCCCGGTTTCGTGCGTGCGTTCTGCGGACATTGCGGCTCCGTCGTGCCGGACCCGCCGGACGAAGAGGATCATGTCTTTATTCCCGCCGGCTGCCTGGACGGCGACCCAGGTGTCCGGCCGGCGTCGCACATCTTCGCCGCGACCAAGGCGCCATGGCATATCATCGGCGACGCCCTGCCACGCCACGACGCCTACCCCAACCCGGACGACGGACCGGACATTGACCGTCCGGCACAAGGCGCGGCCCAGGGCGGCTTCTTGCACGGCAGTTGCCTGTGCGGCGACATCGCGTACGAGGTGACCGAGCCTCTCAAGACCGTCCACAATTGTCATTGCACGCGCTGCCAGAAGGCGCGCGCCGCCGCCCACACGACCAACGGCTTCACCTCGGCCGGCGGCGTGACCTTCGTGCTCTGTGAAGGGGACTCGCCGGCCTCGAACGTGTCGCAGTACATCGAACACTACGGGCCGGGCGTCCAGCACATCGCCCTCGAGGTCGTCGACCAGGACGACCTGATCGTCGAGCTCGGCGACCGGGGCGCCGCGCTGCTCAGCGGGATCTTCTCCGGTGCGGGGATCAGGCAGTCTTTCACCCGCCGCGACGAACGAACCGGGCTCCAGCTGGAGTTCGTCAGCCGTACGGACAACGCCGACTTCGACGACGGCAACGTCGCCGACCTGTTCATGATCATGGAGAAGGAGAACGTTTTTTGAGCGCCCCCACCTCGACCGTCGGCGCGGACCGATCCGACGATGGGCGTACCGAGCGCGCGAGCCTGCTTCTCGCAGAGCGCCTTCGCGCACGCGCGGCCACCCGATCGGATGAGCAGGCAGCGCTCGACGACGAGGACTGGACGAGTCGGCTGTCCTTCGCTCAACAGCGCATGTGGTTCCTCCACGAGATGGACCCGACGAGCCCGGAGTACCACGTCACCTCCGTCGTGCGCGTCGTCGGCGACCTCGACGTCGAGGCGCTGCGGGCGTCCTACCGGTGTCTGATCGAGCGGCACGACGTGTTGCGCACCGGATTCACGCCCGGTGCCGACGGGCTGCCGCGCCGGCACCGGGAGCAGGCGGTCGAGCCGGATCTCGTGACCGTGGATCTCGGCGGCCTCGGTGGTGACGGCCAAGCACGGGCCTGTGAGGACGCTGTGCGCGAGCATCTCCTGCGTCCGTTCGACCTCGCGCTGCCGCCGCTGATCCGGACCACCGTGATCCGCCTCGCCCCGCAGGAGCACGTCCTCGCCACCGCGATCCACCACGTCGCGGTCGACGGCTGGTCGGTCGGGGTGCTGCACCGGGAGCTCGGGACCGTCTACTCGGCACTGATCAACGGGAACGATCCGGACCTCGCACCGGTCCGCCGGACGTTCGACGAGTTCGTCCGGACCGAGGCGGCGGTCGTCGACGGCCGCCGCGGCGAGGCTGGGCTGGCCTACTGGCGGGAGCAGCTCGCTGACCTCACCACCGTCGATCTCCCGATGGCGAAGCCTCGTCAGGCGGACGCCGGCGCCGTGGGGAGCCGGATCGTCCGCGATGTCCCCGACGACGTCGCCCGGCGGCTGGAGTGGATCGCCGGCGAGCGCGGCGGGTCGCTCTACATGGTGTTGCTGACCGCGTTCACGTCGCTGCTCAACCGCTACTCGTCGCAGAGGGACATCGCCGTCGGGAGTCCCGTCGCCAACCGGGCCCAGGCCGGGAGCGAGGACCTGATCGGCCTCGTCGGCAACGTGGCCGTGCTGCGGTTGCAGCCCGATCCGACCCGTTCGTTCAACGACGCGGTCGACGACGCCAAGGTGGTGGTCCTCGATGCGCTCGACCATCAGGAGACGCCCTTCGAGCTCGTCGTCGAGGCGCTCAACCCGGAGCGCCTGCTCAGCGTCAACCCACTGTTCCAGGTGATGTTCGCGCTCCAGAACCACGAGGCGGACCAGATCGCCCTCGACGGGCTCGAGGTCACGGCGCTCGACGCGGATCTCGACGTGTGTCGCTTCGACCTGGAATGTACGACGTGGCGGACCGGCGACGGGCTCCGTCTGCGCTTCAACTTCCGTCCCGACCTGTTCGATCGCTCGGCGGTCGAGGTGATCGCCGACGGGTTCGTCGCACTGCTCGGCCAGGTCGCGAGCGATCCGGCCGCCGCCCTGGTCGACCACGACCCGTTCGACGGTGCGCCGATGTCTGTGATGGTTGGGCCTCACCACGAGACGAGCCCGGCATCGACCACCGTGCTCGAGCTCTTCGAGCAGGCGGCCGCACGGGACCCCCACGCGCCGGCGGTGTCGGACCCCGACGTCACATCCAGCTTTCGCGAAGTCCTGGCGCGTGCCGACTCGCTCGCGGGCCGGCTGCGTCTCGCGGGCGTCGGTCCGGGCGACGTCGTTGGTCTGTGTCTGCCGCGCACCGTCGATCTGGTGGCCTCCGTGATCGGTGTCTGGAAGGCGGGTGCGGCGTTCGTCCCACTCAACCCGGAGGATCCCGCTGATCGCCTCTCCTTCATCCTCGACGATGTCGAGGCCACGGCGGTCGTGGTCGCGGTCGACGGCGACACCACCCCCGGACTCGGATCGCGGCGACTGGTTCCCGCTCGATGCCTGGAGACGACGGCCGACCCGGGCGGCAGCCCGCCGCAGCCCGACGACATCGCCTACATCCTGTACACGTCAGGGACGACCGGCCGGCCGAAGGGCGCGGTGATCCGACACTCGAACCTCGCGTCCACGCTGCTCGCGTGCCAGGAGGAGTTCGCGTTCGACGAGACCGATGCCGGCCTCGTCATCGCCGCATCGACGTTCGACGTGTTCTACTACGAGCTGTTCTCGTGCATGCTCGCCGGGGGATCGTCGCGACTCGTGACCCAGGCCGAGCTGTTCGACCCGACGCGGATCACGACCATCCTCGAGTCCGCGAGCAGCTTCCAGGCGGTACCCGGCGTCATGGAGCACCTCTTCGCGGCGCTCGACGAGTGTGGCATCGGCCAGATCGACCGCGTTCGGGTTGCGATGACCGGCGGCGATCTCGTCCCGCCCGCGCTGCTCCGCCGGATCGCGACGGTGTTCCCGCGGGCCACCGTGGCTGTCACGTACGGGCCGACCGAGGCGGCGATTTTCGCGACCTGCCATCGGGCGGACTGCTCGGAGCCGGCGTCCGGCCATCCGATCGGCCGCCCGCTCGCGGGCGTCGAGATCCGTGTGGCGGACGAGTTCGGGAGGCCACTCCCCGTCGGGACGACCGGTGAGATCTGGATCGGCGGACTCGGCGTCGGCGAGGGGTACACCAAGCGGCCGGACGAGACACGGGAACGATTCGTCGAGCTCGGCAGCACCCGCTTCTACCGCAGCGGTGACCGTGGTCGCGTCTCGCCGGTGAGCGGGGAACTGAGCTTCCTCGCCCGCCAGGACACCCAGGTCAAGGTCCGTGGTCTGCGCATCGAGTTGGGCGAGGTCGAGGCGGCGCTTCACGGTGTCGACGGCGTCAAGGCGGCGGTTGCGGCCGTTGCCGGCGAGTCGACCTCCGAGCGGCGAGTCGTCGCCTACGTCGTGCCGGACGAGACGCACGATCTCGACCTCCTCGACGACGGGGACCGACCCGCCGCCGTCGACGCGTGGCGGGAGCTGTTCGATCGCACACACGAGGAACCGGACGACGATCCTCACGACTTCACCGGGTGGAACAACAGCTACGACGGTTCACCGCTCGGCGCCGAAGCCATGACCGACTGGCTCGACGGGACACTCGCAGCGATCCGTGAACGGCTCGCCGCACTCGGCTGCGACCGTCCCCGCGTCCTGGAGCTGGGGTGCGGGACCGGTTTGTTGCTGCTCGAACTGGCGGGCGAGGTCGGTCGGTACGACGGCGTCGACTTCTCCGAGACCGTGCTCGCCGGACTCCACGAGCGCGTCGCCGAAGCCGGGTTGGAGAACGTCGGTCTGCATCTCGCTGACGTCGGTGACCTCGCAGGCTTCGACGAGTACGACGTCGTCGTGGTCAACTCGGTCCTGCAGTACCTCCCGGACATCGGGTACGCCGCCGAGGTGCTGCGAGGTGCGCTCGACCGGCTGTCGGACGGAGGGTTCCTGTTCGTCGGCGACGTGCGGAGCCTCCCGCTCCTGGCGTCGTACCACGAGTCGATCGAGCGATTCCGGGACCCGGGTGCGACGGACGCAGAGATCGCAGCCCGGACCGAACGGGCGATCGTCCAGGAGGACGAACTGGTGATCGCGCCGTCGTTCTTCGTCGGGTTGGCAGGCGAGGTGGGCGGGAGCCAGCCGGACGTCGAGCCCCGTCGCGGGCGGGTCGCGAACGAGCTGTCGACGTTCCGTTACGACGTCACGATCTGGCGGTCGGCCCGCCCGCGCCGTGAGACGACGCGATGGCGTGGGTGGAGCGAGATCGGCTCGCTCGATGCTCTGCAACGCGAACTGACGGTCGATCGGCCGCCGACGGTTGCGTTCGATCGAGTCCCGAACGCCCGATCGTTCGGCGGTGCCGGACCGTCGAGGCCCGGCAGCGACACCCGCGCCGCTCCTGTCGACGGCGGTGTCGATCCGGACGCGATCCGATCGGTCGGCGAGGCGGCTGGCTACGACACGCAGCTGAGCTGGGCGACCGGCGATCCGGAGGGACGATTCGCGGTCCACCTAACGCGGCGCGATCTGGCGGAGCGGACCGGGGTGCCCGACTGGCCGGTCGCCGTCGCGCAGCCGATGGCCAACGAGCCGCTGCTCGGGCTGGCCGATCGCCGTCTCGCCGATCACGTGTCGTCCGCACTCGAGAAGTGTCTGCCGCGATACATGCTGCCGGCCTCGATCTCGGTCATGCGGGAGCTCCCGCTGACGCCGAACGGCAAGGTGGATCGGTCTGCCCTTCCCGCCGTCGACGCCTCGAGCCTGCGGGGCCGGGAGCCGCGAACCCCGCGCGAGAAGCTGATCGCCGACGCGTGGCGTGAGGTGTTGGGTGGCTCGGAGCCGAGCGTGTACGACGACTTCTTCGAGGTCGGCGGAACCTCGCTCATGGCGATCCGTCTGTCGGTGGCGCTGCGGCGACGATCGCTGGTCGTGTCGCCCCAGGAGATCTTCGGCGCGCGGACGATCGAGGCGATCGACGACCTCCTCGACGCGGCATCGGACGCCGGGACGTCGGTGGAGGTGCCGGACGCGGGCGAGGACGTCGCCCGCGACGACGACAGGGACGTCGACGCACACGCTCCCCGTGTCGGTTGGGACAGGTGGCCGGATCACCGCCACCTCCTCCTCACGGGTGCAACCGGCATGCTCGGCATCCACCTGCTCGACGACGTGCTGCGCCACGCGCCGGACCTGCACATCACCTGCCTCGTGCGCGGCCGGACGAACAGCGAGGCGCGTGCCCGTCTTCTCGATCAGTACGACTGGTACTTCCCTGGGTCGGAGCTGCGGGGCGAACTGGACGAGCGCGTTGACGTTCTGTCGGGGGACCTGACCCGCCCGGGCCTCGGTCTCGGAGACGGCGACACTGCACACCTCGTCGGATCGGTCGACGTCGTGCTGCACTGCGCGGCCGACGTCCGCCACGTCGCCGGCGACGACGAGGTCTTCGCGACCAACGTCGGGGGCACCGAACGGATCATCGAGCTGTGTCGGGCCGTGGGCGACGTCGAACTTGTCCACATCTCGACCATCGGGGTCGCGGGCCGCAGCACGCTCGACGATCCACCGCCGTTCAGCGAGCAGATGGTGAACGTCGGTCAGACGACGACCGAGGCGTACTCGGAGAGCAAACTCCGCTCGGAGGCGCTCGTGCGCGAGTACGTCGGTGAGACTGGACGCGGGTCGATCATGCGCGTCGGAACCGTGGCACCCAACTGGTCGACCGGCAGGTTCCAGCGGAACATCGACGATCACTTCTTCGGCCGTCACCTGCGAGGCGCGATCCGTCTCGGGGTTGCAGCGGACTGGCCGGGGCGGCGGCTCGGGCTGGTCCCGGTCGACCGTATGGCGCGGGCGGTCCTGTTGCTCAGCGGGCAGGACGCGGCCCAGGGCATGGCGTTCCACCTCGACTCCCCGCACAAGGTGACGTACGGAGATCTCCACGACGCGCTCATCGCGCTGGGCTACGAGATCGACATCCAGGATGCCGACACGGCGGTCGAGAGGATCCTGGCGCTCGCCGACGACGAGGTTGCGTCGGAGGAGGTCGGCAGGGTCCTGCCGCTCATCCTCCCTCGACAGGGGACGGCCACCCCGCTCGACAGCGACACGACCATCCGGTGGCTCGATGCGCTCGGGTTCGAGTACCCGCGGCCGGAGCTCCCGTGGATCGCACGGCTCGTCCGGCACGCCGTCGACGTCGGGTACTTCCCCGAGCCGCGCGGTGGAGTCGTCGACGCGGCCACAGCCGACGGCATGGGAGGCCCGGCGGCGTGAGGTTCAGCTTGTTCTTCTTCGCCGCCGACGCCGCCGCAGGGCGGACCGGGAGCTACGACCTGCTCCTCGACGGCGCTCGTTTCGGCGATCGGAACGGCCTGGAGGCGGTCTGGACGCCCGAGCGGCACTTCCATCGTTTCGGGGGCTTGTACCCGAGCCCTGCGGTCGCCGGCGCTGCGATCGCGTCGGTCACGGAGCGAATCGCCGTGCGCGGAGGCAGCGTCGTCGCACCGCTGCACGATGTGTTGCGCATCGCCGAGGACTGGGCGGTCCTCGACAACCTCTCCCGGGGTCGGGCCGGGTTGTCGCTGGCGTCGGGATGGCGCGAGGAGGACTTCGAGCTGCGGCCCGGCGCGTTCGAGGACCGCAACGCGCTCACGATCGATGCGATCACGTCGTTGCGCCGGCTGTGGGCGGGCGAGGGCATCGATCGCGGTCGAGCAGGAACGGTGTCGACCTTCCCGGCGCCCGTGGACGGTCCGCTGCCGTTGTGGCTCACGGCTGCGTCGAAACCCGCCACCTTCCGAGCTGCGGGCGAGGCGGGAGTGGGGGTCCTCACCCATCTCATGATGCAGTCGTTCGACGACCTGGCCGAGCGCATCTCGGAGTACCGGGACGCCCTTCGATCCTCCGACCGATCGGCGGAAGGGTGTGTGACGCTGATGCTGCACACCTACCTCGCCGACGACGTCGAACGGGCGCAGCAGGTCGTTGCCGCCCCGCTCGAGAACTACCTGATGGATGCACTCGGCTTGTTCCGATCGGTGTCCGACCCGGTCGACGAGTCGTCGGCCGCGCGCTCGCGGTTGGCCGTCCGGCGAGCGTCGAGTCGGGTGATGGCGGACGGGCTCATCGGGACCCCGGAGTCGACGATGGAGGTCGTGCGGCGGTGCGCTGCGATCGGCGTCGACGAGATCGCGTGTCTGATCGACTTCGGCGTCGCCGACGACGCCGTGATGGAGTCGCTCGAGCGGGTCGCCGACCTCTCCACCGCCGCGAACCGGTCGGCGGCCACCGGAGCGCTGGTGTCGTGACCGTGGACCACGATCGATTCGTCGACGCCCCGGTGAGCCTGCGGTCGCTGCTCGAGCGCAACGAGCGGTCGTTCGCGGAAACTGTGGCGGTCGTCGACGGCGGGGTCGCGTACACCTACGCCGACGTCGCATCGGCCGCCCGGCTCTGCGCGACCCATCTCGCGGCGCAGGGCCTCGACCGTGGGGACCGTGTGCTCGTCCTCCTGCCCAACTCCTACGAGGCTCTGGTCGCCTTCTTCGGCGCGCAGTGGCTCGGCCTGGTGACCGTCCCGGTGAGTCCCCGCCTGCGGGCGCTGCAGGTCGGGCACGTCATCGCCGACTCCGGGGCTGCCGCCGTGATCACGTCGGCCGAGCACCGGCATCTCGCCGACGACGCCCGCGGCGCGGCCAGCGAGGTCCGGGTCCTCCCAGCCGAGACCCTACAGGACGCGACCGCCAGCTCCTGCCCGGCGGTCGAGATCGAGGGCGGCGACCTGGCCAACCTGCTGTACACGTCGGGCTCGACCGGCCTGGCGAAGGGGGTCATGCTGTCGCAGACCAACCTGCTCGCTGGGGCGTGGTCGGTGTCGACGTATCTCGGGTTGACGCCCGCCGATCGTGTGCTCGCCGCACTCCCGTGGAGCTTCGACTATGGGCTGAACCAGGTGCTGTCGACGTTCTGGGCCGGAGGAACGGTGATCCCCGAGCGCTCGACCTACGCGCGGACGCTGTCGAATGCGGTGCACGATCACCGGATCACCGGACTCGCCGGTGTTCCGCCGATGTGGGAGATGCTCGTCCGGCGGCCATCGAGCTTGTTGGCCCGCCCGCTCCCGTCTTTGCGATTCGTGACGAACTCTGGCGGTGCGCTCCCGCCGGACATCGTCGCGGCGATCCGATCGGCACATCCGCACGTCGACATCTACCCGATGTACGGGCTGACCGAGGCCTTTCGCTCCACCTACCTCAGTCCGGAGCTCGTCGACGAGCACCCGACGTCGATCGGCCGGGCGATTCCGGGCGCCGAGATTCTGGTCCTCGACGACGACGTCCGCGAGGTCGACGTGGACGAGCCTGGCGAGCTGGTGCACCGGGGTCCCACCGTCGCGCTGGGCTATTGGGGTGATCGGTCCTCGACGGAGC
>JBCBSO010000126.1:0-8890 GCA_039819205.1 Actinomycetota bacterium | reverse complement strand
ATTGTCGATGCAGGTGCTCTTCAGCGACCCGAACGTTCCGTTCGGCGATGTCTTTGCCTTCGCCGCCGTGATGACGATTCCCGTGCTGCTGATCTACCTGATCTTCCAGAAGTGGTTCGTCGAGTCGGTGGCGTCGTCAGGCCTCAAGGGCTGACTCCACTCTCGTGCGCGCTCCCGACGGCGACCAGATCCGCATCCAGCGTGCGGTGGGACGGTCTCGTCCGCGCCTGCACTTCGCGCCGCCGCGCAATTGGATGAACGATCCGAACGGCCTGTGGCGCGACGGCTCCACGTATCACTTGCACTACCAACACAATCCCGACCGACCGGTGTGGGGCAACCTGCATTGGGGGCACGCCTCTTCGGACGACCTCGCCACCTGGACCGATCACGATCTGGCCCTGTTTCCCGACGAGCTCGGCGAGCCATTCTCCGGCTCGGTCGTGCGCGACGTGCACAACACCGCTGGGTTCGGCCGCGATGCGCTCATTGCGGTGTACACCCAGGACGACCGACATACCCAACGTCAGAGCATTGCGTCAAGTGTCGATGGCGGCCACCGTTGGACGCCCGCAGCCGACAATCCGGTGCTCGCACCACCGGCGGGTCACCACGACTTTCGCGACCCAAAGGTGCTGTGGCACGAGGGGCCCGCCGGAGGGTCATGGGTGATGTTGCTCGCTGTCGGTCCGGAGGTCTGGGTGTATCGGAGCGCCGATCTGCGGTCGTGGACGCACACGGACGCGCTCGTGATCGACAGCCCATGGGACGCGATCACGATCGAGGTTCCCGATCTATTGCGCGTGCCAATCGAGGGTGGTGGTGCCGCATGGCTGCTCACGGTCAGCGTCATTCCTCCAGGCGGACCTGGTCGCATCGCCGGCCGTCTACGCGGGGTGTTCGTCGACTTCAACGGCACGCAGCTGCGTGCGCTCGGGCCAAGCGTGACGATCGACGATGGACGAGACCTCTACGCCCTCGCCGCGTGGCCACATGATCCTGGTGAGCAGCCGATTGCGGTGGGTTGGATCGACGAACGTCCACTACTCAACGACGACCCGATCGACGACGGTCCGATCGAATGGTGCGGGCAGTTGTGCCTGCCCCGACGCCTCAGTGCGCGTGCAACCACCACCGACGAGCTCGCGGTTCGCCAGCTGCCGTGTGTGCCCGAAGCGGATCGGTGGCGACACATCGAACTCAACTCCGGGTCGACGAGCATCGATGCCTCGTGCTTCCGAGTGCAAGCGTCGCGAACTGGCACTGCCGCGGCGGCAGTCACGATCGTGCCGCGCGACGATCCCAACGCCGGTGTCCACATCACGCTCGATTCGTTGGTGCGCGTCACCATGCCCGACGGGCATCAGACGGTGATCGACCGTGCCACGGGCCACAACGTCGACGTCATCGTCGACGTTGGCACGATCGAACTCTTCTTCGACGACGGCGCCGCGACGGTCTGTGAGTTGTGGCCGTACACCGGCCGGCCGAGCGCCATCGCACTCGACGGGCCAGGCCACATCGACGTCTCGATCTTCGGAGATGATCGAGCGTGACGCGTCTGCGAGTCATCGTCGATCCAACGTTTCGCCGGATGGACGAGATCTTCAGCATCGATGCTCGCGCCCGCCTCGACGAGCTCGTCGAGGTGATCTGGGGCTCCGACGAAGTCATGCCCGCCGAGGAGTTTCTCGCTGCGGCCCACGACGCCGACGTGATCGTGTTCGGTGGATGGCGCCACGGTCGAGCGGGGCTCGACGCGGCCGCCAATGCGCAAGCATTGCTCGAGGTCGCCGGCGGCCATGAACACGATCTGGACTACACCGAAGCACTCCGTCGAGGCATGTTGGTCGGCAGCTGCGCGCCTGCCTTTACCGACGTCGTCGCCGAACACACCCTCGGTCTGACGATCGCCGCTGCACGCGGGATCAATGCCGCCGATCGCGCCATGCGATCGGGGGACGAGCGCTGGCTCCACGACGGCAACCGCTACAACACCACGCTGCTCGGCGCAACGGTTGGTTTCGTCGGTTGTGGCGGCATCGCCCAGTCGCTGCGGCGCATGCTCGAGCCGTTCGGCGTTCGCCCGCTCGGCTACGACCCGCCGCTCGGTGATGCTCGAGTACGCGCCGCCGGATTCGAACCGAATGCGCTCGACGAGCTATTCACCGAGTCGCACGTCGTGTTTGTGCTGGCCGCACCGACGACCGCGAATCGCCACATCGTGTCTGCGGACCTACTCGACCGACTCGCTCCGTCCGACGTGCTGGTCGTCACCAGCCGCTCCCACTTGGTCGACTTCGAGGCGCTGGCCGACCGCCTCAAGCGGGGCAACCTGAAGGCGGCGATCGACGTGTTCCCGTCCGAGCCGCTCCCGGCCAACGATCCGCTACGCGACGCAGCGCCAGCGGTGCTGACCCCGCATCTTGCCGGCGCGCTCCCCGATGCGCTGCTGCGCATCGGGGATCTCGTGGTCCGCGACCTGGAGGCGATCTGCCGCGGCGAACGCCCGACCGGCATGCAGTACCTCGACGCCACGAATCGCGACGGCCTACTACAGCACTAGGGACCGCGCCCACACGCACTCGACCGGGTCAGTCCGTGGCGCGATCAGCCACCACGCGACGGTCGGGCGATTGGCGCGCTGAGCGCCCTCGGCAGGATTCGAACCTGCGCACACGGCTCCGGAGGCCGATGCTCTATCCCCTGAGCTACGAGGGCGGGAGACGGCAGACTACCGGCCGCGCACTGTGTTCAACGCTGCCGCCGCTCGCCCATGTCGGGCTGCGACGGTTTGATCATCGCGGTCGCACCTCGCGCACGCAGGCCTCGAACCCGCGCCGGTGTGACTCCAGCAGGCCCGGCGTGATCTCCGTGCCGCCGACCTCGATGAGAATCGTCGGAATTCCGGCGACGAGGGCACACCAGGTTTCGGAGCCACCGTGCTGAGTGACTCCCGTGCGTACTGGCTCAGCCACGTAGGCCGACCACGCCTGGGCGTATTCCACCGGGGTCAGTCCGATCGGGCCGACGTAGCGCGCCGGTTGGTGCAGCCACACGATGAGGTCGGGGTTCACCGCCGGCGCGAAGTCGATGAGCGCGCGCGCTTCTGGCTCCGACAACGGCGCTGGGCCGCCGGTCGATGCCCGCCACGCCCAGGGGAAGTTCCGGTTGAGATCGATGTTGTTGGCGTTGTTGCGCGTACCGGCGAGCCATCCATCGGGGTTGGCCGCCGGAACAATCCACAACGAGACATCGTCGGGCAAGACCGACGCCGCAAGCTCGTGCCCGAGTGGCCCGACGATCCGTTCGTCGCCGTGAATCGCGGACACCACCGCAACACGTCGCCGCTCACGGCGCGGCGATCGGGAGTGCCATACCTCGATCGGTAGGCCATTGACCGACCGTCCGATCACTCCGGTGGTCCATCCGCGGGTGGGATCAGGTGGGTTCAGACGAACCGCAAACGGTGTGCGCGTCGCCGGGCTGGGCGCGGCGATGGCCCGGCCGATCGAGCTGGCCAAGGCAGCCATTCCAGTCGCTGCGGCGACGCCGAACAGCCGACGCCGCCCGACTCGAGATCCGCCCGTCG
Source organism: Actinomycetota bacterium (assembly GCA_039819205.1). GTDB lineage: Bacteria > Actinomycetota > Acidimicrobiia > Acidimicrobiales > Ilumatobacteraceae > JABSQH01. Next base: position 5,298 of record JBCBSO010000126.1, on the reverse strand, counting down.
CCATCGCCCACGACGGTAGTGAGCCAACGCGGCGAGGTGGCCGCGGGTCAGGGGTCTTCGGCGGAGTGTTCGACCGCCCCCGAAACGTCCGACTCATCCGCCGCGTCCGACTCGTCGGACCCGTCCGGCTCGCTACTCGGGGCGCTTGTCGGTGCGGTCGTGGTGGTCGTCGTTGTAGTCGTCGTCGTGCTCGTCGTCGTGGTCGAGGTGGTCGACGTCGTCGTCGACGGTGTCGTGGTCGTGGTCGGCGGTGTTGTCGTGGTGGTGGTCGCGACGGTCGTGGGGGGCGCGGTGGTCGATGGTGCGGCGGTGGTGGTCGGCGCGGCCGTGGTCGGTGGGGGCACCGGTTCGGGGCGCGGAGGTGCCGGCACCCACGGCCACGAGAAGGCCATCGGCCGGTACCGGTCGGGACGGGGCCACGCGTGGGCCAACATGTTGCGGGCGTTGTTCGACACCGTCACCACGAGGTTGCCGGCGCCGTCGCGCCAGGGTGCCAGGTGCGCGTGGTACGTGTTCATCAGCGGGTCGGCGTTGCGCGGCACGAGCGGGCCGGAGGCCACCGTTGTCCACGGCCCCCACGGATCGTTCGCCACGTCGACGGTCAACGCATCGCCCCAATACCCATCGTCGGCCGACACTGCGACCCATTGGCCGTCCATGAAGCGCGGCTGGAACGGGAACTCCACCCATTGACGCTGGAGGATCGGGGCGGCATCTCGGGGATCGCTCGACCAGCCCGAGGTCGACTTGTACATCGGGGCCGCGAACAGTTGACCGCGCGGCACTCGAGCGAGATACACCTCCGTCGCCGAGTGCGGCCCGTTCCAATATCCGCCCTCGCGCAACAGGTTCTGCTCGAAGGTGTTGCCGAAGAGGTAGGTGTGTGTTGCGTCACTGGCCACGGCGTAGCCGTAGATCGGCACCGTGCCGGCGTTCGGCGCAGGGGCAAATCCGGTGCGCGCCAACGTGGTCGGGTCGTAGGTGCCGATCCAGGTGCGTCGCGGGTGCCACCCCAACCCATCGGGGGGCGTCGGGTCGACGGCGTCTTTGACCATCTCAGCCCACACGATGTGTAGCTGCCCACCATGCAGCTCGCCACCCATCGGCCAGAACCAGGTGGACAGCGTGCGCGTTCCCGTGCCGACCTCGAACGGTTCCGGCCGGAAGATCGAGCCGCGGTGCAGCAGCTGGAAACAGCTGCCCTCCTGCACGAGCGCCGCGTTGTGCACGAAACCCGACCGATCGAGCGTGGTCGCCGTGCCGGAGTGTTCGACGAACGTGTCCTGGAAGACCCACAAGTAGCGATCGCCGCCGAGCGGGTACACGTGTTGATAGTCCCAGCCGAGCACCGGGCCCACGCGTTGGGCAAAGAACGCGTCCAGGGCTGCGCCGTCGGTTCCGGTTGCACAACCGACGTCGACCGAGACGTACCCGGCTTCGCTGAATCCAGTCGATGCGGCCCACGGCGGCGGGGGCGCGTCGGGCGGCGGCGGTGGCGGCGCGTCGGGCGGCGCGGGGCGGGCGACGACTGCAGGATTGTCGACATCGGGCACCGGCGCGTCAGCGGCGCTGGTCGGTTCGATCGCCGGCTCGTCGACCACCGCTTCCGCCGGGGGCGTCGACGTGGAGGTCGCCGACGGAACGCTGCGCGATGTCGTGGCGGGCTCCCGCTGTGCGATGGTCGTGGTGGCGGCCGTCGATGCAGCGGTCGATGCGTCGGCTGAACCGGCACGCGTCGACGACGCAACTCGCACATCCGCATCCGCTGACTCGATCGAGCGCGGCGGATCGCTTGCGACGGCAGTAGCGGCCGCAACGATCGTGACCGTGACCAGTGCGGCGGCGAGCGGAGCCCACCGGCCACCGCTGGTCGGCCGATCGGTCGGACGATCCGTCGACTCGGGCTCGTTGGTCATTCGCAGACGCGGCTCAATAACTCGAGTCCGCTGGCGGGGCGGCCGGCGGCTGTCCGTCGATTTCGGCGACGAGTGTGGTGAGCAGACCGCTGGCGCCGAAGCGGAACGTCGACGGCGAGACCCACGCGGCGCCCATCACCTTGTCGGCGAGGCCAAGGTACGTCGCAGCATCGTCGACAGTGCGGATTCCACCGGACGGCTTGAGTCCAACCTGCCGCCCCTGTGCCGCCGCCGCGGCGATCACCTCGAGCATCGCCCGCGCAGCGTCAGGGCTCGCTCCGCTGGCCGTCTTTCCCGTCGAGGTCTTGACGAAGTCTGCGCCATGATCCACGGCGAACTGGGCGGCGCGCATCACCTGTCCGGGTTCGGTCAGCTCCCCGGATTCGAGGATCACCTTGACGATCGCTGGCGCGGCGACCGCCGCACGCACGGCGTCGAGTACGCCCGCCGGCCGTTCACGGTCTCCGGCGATGAAGGCGCGGTACGGCAACACGACGTCGATGTCGTCAGCCCCATCGGCCAGCGCGCGGGCGGTGAGTTCGGCGACAGCATCGACCGACTCGTCCCCCGAGGGGAAGTTGACCACGGTAGCCACCCGCACCCCGGTCGAGGCCAGCGCTGCGGCACAGCGAGCGACGAATTCGGGCCAGACACACACGGCGGCGGTGCCATGAGCAGCGGCCCGGGCGCACAGGTCGTCGATGCCGTCCGGCGAGTGGCCATCGTCGAGATCGGTCAGATCGATCAGGGCGATGGCCCGCGCCGCAACAGCGCGACGGGCAACCGCATCGGAGCTCTCCGCATTCACCACGTCGACGGTATCGGGCAGGGCCGAACAGAACTGAGCAGCGCACACCTCGGCCGACGGTCCTCAGGGGATCGATCGACCGGGCGCATCGCCGAGCCGACCCGCCACGTGACCCGCCCGCCCGACCCGCCGACGTGACCCGCCCGCCCGACCCGCCACGTGAACCCGCCGACGTGGAACCGGAGCGCTGAAAGCGCTTACACTCCGCGCCGCATGGGGGGACCCACCACCTCCGACACGTCGAGCGGCCACCGCAACCAACCGTGGGCCGACGGCGTTGGCGATCGGGCCACGCAGCGCCGCGCCCGGATCGAAGATGTCGCCGGCGCCGCCGGCGTGTCCGTGGCCACGGTCAGTCGGGCCCTGCGCGGTCTGCCCAACGTGGCCGAGTCGACACGCCGACGCGTCGCCGACGTCGCGGAGCAACTCGGTTACCAACCCGACCCCGCGGCCACGCGCTTGGCGGCGGGACGGACCAATACGGTCATCGTCGTCGTCCCCCACTTGGGTAGCTGGTACTTCTCCAACATCGTCGCTGGCGTCGAGGCCGTGTGCACCAACGCGGGCTACGACGTGCTCGTGATCGGCGCCGATGAGCCCAGTCGGGTCGACCGATTGATCGACGAGCGTTCACAGCTCGAGCGGCGCGCCGACGGCGTCGTGCTCGTCGACATCCCGGTGGCCGGCGAACTCGCCGAATCGCTTGCCAGCAGGCGTGTGCGTGTCGCCACCGTCGGTTGGCGAGTTGGCGATCACCCAGCCGTCGTGCTCGACGATCCGGCCGTCGGCGCGCTCGCCGCTGAACACTTGCTACAACTCGGCCACCGCGAGCTCGGTGTGATCGGTGGTGATCTCGATCCGATCGCGTTCGAGGTTCCCGAGCGGCGACTCCGCGGGTTTCGCGAGCGCTGCTCGCAACACGGCGTGCAACTCGCCGCGCACCGGATCGTCGGGGGCGGCTTTCGACTCGACGGCGGCTACGCCGCGATGGCGACGCTGCTCGAGAGTGAGCCACCGACCGCGGTGTTCGCCATGTCCGACGAGATGGCCTTCGGCGCACTGATGGCGCTACAGGAACGTGGATTGCGGCCCGGACGCGACGTCTCGGTGATCGGCGTCGACGATCACGAGTTCGCGCACGTGGTGAAACTGACCACGATTCGCCAGGACGTGATCGGCAACGGCGCAGCCGCCGCGCGCGTGCTGATTGCCGCACTCCAGCAACAAGACGCAACCAGCGCCGACAACGTGGCGGTGGAACACCACGAGGCCGCGCCACCCGGGTTCAGCCTGGTGGCGCGCTCGACCACCGGCCCGCTCAACGGGCATCGGCTCGTGTGATCGGCCCGTCTGATCGGCCCGGCTGATCGGCCCGGATCGTTCACTTTCCGTTTGCCTGCCTTGACGGCGCGGACGCGGATATGTAAGCGTTTACAGGCCGGTCACTGACCGGCACCCATCCAACTGAGGGGGAGGACCCATATGCAGAAGCGCTGGCTCAAGCTGGCAGCTGTTCCGGTCGCGCTCGGACTCGTCGCCGCAGCCTGCGGTGACGACGACGACAGCGACAGCAGCGACACCACCGCGGCCGCAGCCGACGACGGCGATAGCGGCGACACTGGAGACAGTGGAGACAGTGGTGATAGCGGCGGCGACATGTTCGCCGACATGGACTTCGGCGGTGCATCGATCACGATCACCGGCCCGGAGCGCACCGACGAAGAAGCGGGCGCCATCCAAGACGTGATGGACGAGTTCGGCGAGCGCGTGAACCTCGACATCACCTACTCCGGTGACGCCGACTGGGAAGCCAACATCAATACGCAGGTCGAGGCGGGTAACCCGCCGAACATCTCGTTCTTCCCGCAGCCAGGCAAACTCGCCGACTTCGCCCGCGAGGACTTCATCGTGGCGCTGCCAGACGACGTCGACGCGAGCGTCGACGAGTTCTGGGCGGAGGACTTCCAGGTGTACGGCAACGTCGACGGCGTCCAATTCGGCGTTCCGGCGAAGACCGACCTGAAGTCGCTCGTCTGGTTCCAGCCCGATCGCTTCGAGGCCGACGGCTACACCGTGCCCGAGACGTTCGATGACTTCGTCGCCCTCGTCGACGAGATGGCCGCCGCTGACGGACCGCGTCCGCTCTGCGTCGGCATCGAGTCGGGCCAGGCCACTGGCTGGACCGCCACCGACTGGACCGAGGACATCGTGCTTCGCCAGGCCGGCGGCGACACCTACGACGGCTGGGTCGACAACAGCATTGCGTTCGACGATCCAGCGATCGTCGAAGCGATCTCCACCGTGAACGATCTGTGGGCTGAAGACAACGTCTTCGCGTCGGCGGGCTCGATCGCGGCGACATCGTTCCAGGACAACGCGGTGCCGCTGCTCGACGGCGACTGCTACATGCACCGCCAGGCGTCGTTCTTCGCCAGCTTCTTCCCGGAGGGCACGGCGTTCGCCGACGGTAGCGAAGGCGCAGTCGACGTCTTCTACTTCCCGGACATCAATGGCGACAGCCCGGTGCTCACCGCCGGCGAACGCCGTGCCCTCCGGGAAGAAGCTGGCGAAGAA
>JBCBSO010000125.1:0-8897 GCA_039819205.1 Actinomycetota bacterium | reverse complement strand
CGCGTTCTGCCGTTCGACGTCGATGCGATCAACCAGGTCGCACTGATCGGACCGAATGCATCGATCGACCGGTCGATGGGCGGCGGCTCGGCGAGCTTGGTGCCGCTCGGCCACCGGACCCTGCAGACGGCAATCGAGGACCGCATCGGCCCCGCCACTGCGCACGACGTCGATGTGGTCTACGAGCCGGGCGTGCGGATCGACCGACTGACACCACTGGCACGTGGCAGCCAGTTGCTCCCTCCCGAGACGGTCGAGCGCGAGTCTGGCCGCACCACCGGCATGGAGATCGAGTACGTCAACGGCACGGATTGGTCGGGCCCGACCGAGCTCACCCAACCCGCGCCGACGTCCCTCGTTCGGTTCTTCGGCTCGGTGCCCGACGGGATCGACCCACGAGCGTTCTCGGCTCGAGTCCGCGGCCGATTCGTTCCCGAGATCGATGGCAAGCACACGGTCGGTGTGGTGTCGACCGGGCCGATCGTGGCGCGCATCGGTGGCACGGTCATCGCCGACGACCCGAACGGCGAACTGCCGCGCAGCACCGAATTCTTCGGCTTCGGCAGCATCGAGGTGACCGCCGAGGTCGACATGCGGGCCGGCGAGCCCATCGACGTCGAGGTCGACTGGGCGACGGCGGCAGGCAACGGATTCGCCGCGTTTCGTGTTGGCTTTCGGCCGCACGAAGATCACGAGGCGCTGCTCGACCGGGCAGTCGCCGCAGCAACGGCGGCCGACGCGGCGATCGTCATGGTCGGCACCAACGACGAATGGGAGACCGAGGGCTTCGATCGCACAACAATGGATCTGCCGGGCCGCCAGAACGAGCTGGTCGAGCGCGTTGCGGCCGCCAATCCAAACACCGCAGTGATCGTCAACAGCGGCTCGCCGGTGACGATGGATTGGGCAGGCGACGATGCTCCGGACGGCGGCGCGCCTGCGGTGTTGACGTCGTTCTTCGCCGGCCAAGAGCAAGCCGAGGCACTCGTCGACGTGCTGCTCGGCGAGGCCGACCCCGGCGGGCGGCTCCCGATCAGCATTCCTCGTCGGCTCGCCGACCATCCGGCGTATCTCCACCATCAGCCGGACCACGATGCGGCAGGCGGGTCGACCCAGCGGTACGGCGAGGGTCTGTTCATGGGGTATCGGGGCTACGACGCCCGCGAGACACCGACGCGCTTCCCGTTCGGTCACGGGCTCAGCTACGGCGACGCCACCTGGGGCGCGGCGCGCGTGTCGACCACCGCCGTCGATCGCGACGCGCTGGCCACTGCGCCGATCATCGTGACCGTGCCGATCGCCGCGGGCGACCGCGAGGCAACCGCGGTGATCCAGGGCTACGTGGCGCCGATCGACCCAGTGGCGGTGCGCCCTCCGAAGGAACTACGCGCGTTCGCCAAGCGAGTGCTTCCCGCCGGGGCCAGCGCCGAGGTCGACCTCGTTTTTGGCACGGATGCGTTCTCCCGCTGGGATCCGCCCACACACGGCTGGGTGATCGATTCCGGTGAGTACGAGTTGGTGATCGCCTCGTCGGCCGAGGCGATTCACGAGCGCGTCCGGATCACCATTACATGACCGCGCACGGCACGGCGCAGATCACCCAGCACGACGCGGACCCATCAGCTGATGCCAACCGTCCGTGGTGGCACGACGCGCTGATCTACCAGGTGTACGTGCGCTCATTCGCCGACTCGACTGGCAACGGCGTCGGCGATCTCGACGGCATCGCCCAACATCTCGACCACATCGCCGCGCTCGGCGCCGACGGCATCTGGCTCAACCCGTGTTATCCCTCGCCGCAGCGCGACCACGGCTACGACGTGAGCGACTACTTCTCGATCGACCCCGACTACGGCACGCTCGACACGTTCGACGCACTCGTCGGCGCTGCTCACGAACGGTCGTTGCGGGTGTTGATGGACATCGTCCCGAACCACTGCAGCGACCAGCACCCGTGGTTCCGCGCCGCGCTGGCCGCTCCGCCCGGAAGTGCGGAACGCGATCGGTTCTGGTTCCGCGACGGTCGCCTCGACGCGTCCGGGGCCGCCGGTCCGCCGAACAACTGGCTCGCCGGGTTCGGCGGTTCGGCCTGGACCCCGGCGGTCGACGCGGGCGCGCCCGCCGACGATGCGCAGTGGTACCTCGGCACGTTTAGCCCGTATCAGCCCGACTTCAACCACACGAACCCCGACGTGATCGAGATGTTCGCCGAAGTGCTCGAGTTCTGGTTCGAACGGGGCGTCGACGGGTTCCGAGTCGACGCGATCCAACCGGTCGGCAAGCACCCAGACCTACCGGACCAGGTGGTCGATCCGCCAGATCTCGACCCGCTGCAGATTCCATGGGCCAACGAGTTCACGATCTTTCGCCCCGAGGGGCACGACGTGTGGCGCGACTGGCGCCATGTGATCGATCGGTACGCCCAACGCCACGGTCGCCAGCTGATGATGGTCGCCGAGGCGTACCTCGTCCGGCAGCCCGAGCTGATGGCCGAATTCACGCAGTCAGATCAGTTCCATCAGGCGTTTGCGTTCGACCTGATGCTCTCGCCGTGGCACGACACATCGATGCGGCGCGCGGTCGACGATCCACTGCTGGCCTACTCGCTGTCGGGTGCACCGCCCGCCTGGACGTTGAACAACCACGACACCCAGCGCATCGTCACTCGACTCGGACGCGCCGAGGCGACCGATCCGGACACCTGGACCGACCTCAACCTGATGCTGTCGCCAGACCCCGGAGACGACGTGCTCGGTGCGCGGCGAGCGCGTGCAGCGATCGTGTTCACCGCAGCGTTGCCCGGCAGCTTGTACCTGTACCAGGGCGAAGAGCTCGGACTGCCCGAGGTACTCGACCTCCCGCTCGAGGCGCGTCAAGACCCCGTCGTCGAGCGGACCGGCGGCGCCACACTCGGCCGCGACGGCTGTCGCGTGCCGCTGCCGTGGCATCGCGATCCTGGCAACAACTTCGGCTTCTCGCCGCCGGGCAGCACCGCTCCGCCGTGGTTGCCGCAACCGGCAGCGTGGGGCCACCGCTCCGTCGAGGAAGAAGCGGCCGACCCGAACTCGATGTTGCACCTGTATCGCGCGATGGCCACCGCCCGCCGCGAGCTACGCATCGAGCCGCACGACATCGACATGTTGGACGTCGGCGCAGACGCGCTCGGATTCCAGCGCGGTTCATGGACCGTGGTCCTCAACCTGTCGGGTGAGGCGATCGATGTGCGCGCGGTCGTCGATTCGGAGGCGACCGTCGCGCTCTCGTCGACAGCCGATCCGGTCGATGCGGCCGCAGTGCCCGCCGATACCTGCGTGTGGTGGCGCACCCGCTGAGCGGACGCCGACTCGACAGGGCTGCCGGTAGCTTCGGTCGCCGTGCCCACCCTCAACCGCGCTGTGCTCTCTGCCCTGCTCGCCGGGCTCGCAGCATTCATCGTATTCATGGTCGTCGACGGGGGATTCTCAGGTACTGCCGTGGCAGTCGGGCTGGTCGCAGCGTTGGCGGCGGGTGGCACCCGGTGGCTCGTCATGCGGCGCTCGGTCTCCTAGCACGCGCAACGCGTCAGCGCCTCCGCTTCACCAGCACGTGCTCGTGGTAGACGATTCCATGTTCGGCGGTGCGGATCACGCGGTCGGTCATCGCCCATCCCGCCTGCAGGTAGAATGCGATCGCCGGGGCGTTCTCGACGCGCACGTGCAGCTCGAACTCCTGGTGGCCGCGGTGGGCCATCATCTTCTCGGCCGTCGCCAGTAGTTGTCCGCCGATGCCCGCTCGATGGTGCACGGGGTCGACGAACAAGTGAACGAGCCGGTTGGCACCCACGGTGATGTGGGCGATCGGGATGCCATTGCGCTCGACGATCCGCGTGTCGACGTCCGATGCTGCCTCGAACCAGCGACGCAACTGCGCCTGCATGCCACCACGATCTGGCGGCAGAAACTCACCTGCGGCGAGCTGGGCGGCGAAGGTGTGCTCGAAGCAACGTGCGTGGTAGTCCTCGACGGCGTCGACATCGCCCGACGTCGCCGAGCGTGTCGCGATATGTCCGAGTCGAGCATGTCCAACCATCGACGTCTCGGGTGTCGCCGTCCACACCAAGCCGGTCCATGGCCCGAATCCGGCGTAACGCTGCGTGAAGTCGAGTTCCGGACGGCGCTGTAAGCCAAGCCGTCCCATAACGGCCTGCGACCGCGTGTTGTCGGGCGCCGTGTACGTACTGACTTCAGCCACGCCAACACGGGTGAACACGTCGGTGAGCGCCGCGGTTGCGGCCTCGGTGGCGTAGCCGTAGCCCCACGCACCGCGAATCAACCGCCAGCCAACGTCGTAGTGCCACCCGAGCGCATGTTCAGCCGGTTGGGTAATCGTTCCGCAGTAGCCGAGGAACCGGCCCTCGTGATCGGCCACGACCCAGCGAGTCACGCCGTGCTCTTCTGCAGCGCATTGAAACCGCTCCAGCTTCTGATCGCTCGCAGCACGCGACAGCGGTCCTCCCAGATCGGCCATCACCTCCGGGTCAGCGTTCATCCGTGCAAAGTCGTCGGCATCTGCGTGGCGCCACGAGCGCAGCACGAGACGCTCAGTGGTGATCGACATCTCGGCCACGACGGTGATCCTTTCAGGCGCGCTGCGACGGTGCGATGCTCCCCTGACGGGTAGCGTCAGAGGCGCATGGTCGCCAGCATTATCAGCGACGTCACCGACTGGATCGAGAGCGTCTCGGCGAACTGGTGGTTCTTGTTGGTCATTTTCACCGTCGCCTTTCTCGACTCGGTGTTCCCCGTGGTACCCGGTGAAACCACGGTGATCATCGGCGGTGTGGCCGCCGGCACCGGCAACCAAACGCTCATCCTGGTGATCTTCGCCGGCGCACTTGGCGCGTTCCTCGGCGACAACCTGGCCTACCTGATCGGGCGACGCTTCGAAGGCCCGGTCCGCCGGTGGGCGGGGCGCAAACCGGCGCGACTCGACCGCCTCGACGCCGCCGGACGGCAGATCAAGAAACGCGGCGGAATGCTCCTGATCACCGCCCGCTTCATCCCTGGCGGGCGCACGATCCTCACCATCTCGTCAGGTATCACGCACCAGCCACGAGCCTGGTTCGCCGGTTGGGTCGCCATCGCCGGCACGATCTGGGCGACCTACGCAGCGGGCCTCGGTTTCTTGTTCGGACAGGCATTCGAAGACAACCATGCCCTCGCCTTCTGGCTGGCCTTCGGCACCGCGTTGGCGATCACCGGACTGGTCGAGGTGATCCGCTGGGTTCGCGACCGCCGCAAGGCAAGCACCGAACCCGCCGAACCATCAACGCCAGCGCCGAGTAGCTAACCGTGCGGCTCGGCGAAGCGACGTGGACCGACGTCGAACAGGCCCGCGGGCACACCGACGACGGGACGCTGCGCCCCGTAGTGCTCATCCCCACCGGATCGATCGAGCAGCACGGCCCGCACCTGCCGCTGAACACCGACACGCTGGTTGCCCAGGAGCTGGCCGCCCGCGCCCTCTCGCGCACCGACGGCCTTGCGCTCGGCCCGACAATCGCCGTCGGGGCCTCCGGTGAACATGCCGGCTTCGCCGGCACGCTGTCGATCGGCACCCCCGCGCTCACGACGGTGGCCGTCGAACTGTGCCGCAGCGCAGATTGGGCGGCCGGCGTTGTGTTCGTCAACGCTCACGGCGGCAACCACGAGGCGCTACACAACGCGATCGACATCGTGACCGGCGAAGGTCGACACGCCACCGTATGGTCGCCGCGCTGGCCGCAGCGCGCCGATGGCGGCCCGCCCGATCTGCACGCCGGACGCATCGAAACCTCGCTGATGCTGGCCATCGATCCTGGCCTGGTCCGTCTGGAACACGCAGCTGCTGGTGCAGCGACGACGATCGACGAACTACGCGCACGCGGGGTCGCCGCAGTGAGCCCAAGTGGTGTGCTCGGCGACCCGGCCGGAGCGAACGGCGGCGAGGGCGACGAGTTCATCGCGGCGTTCGTCGACGACTTGTTGCTGCACGTGGAGCGGTGGCGGCCGGTCACGCTCCACCCCGAATGACGGCGACACGCGACGGTGACGCCCGACTCCCGATGAATTCCCCGCCGGGCGACGCGCCTCGCAGCTACATCGTCGATTCGACCTGGGAGCGCATCGACCGGACTGCGGGGCCAGCGGCCGTTGACGCCGACGGAATCACGGTGCTCGGCGGCTCACCACTTGGTGTGTTCACGTTCGCCACCGCTGCCCGACCCCTCCTCGAACAGCTCGAGGCCGGGCACCGCGTTCGGCCAACACGCGCGGAGCAGCGCGTCATCGATCGGCTGCTCGACTGCGGGGCGATACACCCGATCGCAAACCGAGACCTCGGCCCGAGCCGAGGCGACGTCACTGTGGTCACCCCGCAACTGGGCGGGACGGCACGCGCCGGCGATCGCATCACCATCGACGACGGCTCGCCGGTTCCGGTCGTCGGCGCGCAGCTTCGGCTGCCAACCAACCGTGGCCCCGCGGCGGCACGCAACGCCGGCCGCGCAATCGTCGACACACCGTTCATCGCCTTCATCGACCGTGACGTCAGCGCGGACGTCAGCGCACCGCACGGCTGGATCGAGCGGCTACTCCCGCACTTCGACGATCCAGCGGTTGGGCTCGTCGCTCCGCGGGTGCGTGGCGAATCAGGCTCACCACTCGATCTCGGACCCCACCCGGCGCGCATCCGCTCCGGCACGCGTGTGAGCTACGTCCCCGCTGCGGCGCTGATCGTGCGCGCCGCTGCCTTCGACTCCATCGGCGGATTCGACGAGCAACTGCGCGTTGGCGAAGACGTCGACCTGGTGTGGCGCCTCGACGACGCCGGCTGGCGGTGTCGCTACGACCCGGCGGCCACCGTGTGGCACCGGCCGCGCCCGACGCGGCGTGCCGTGCTCGCCCAACACGCGGCGTACGGCACCTCGGCGGCGCCCCTGGCACTGCGTCACCCCGGGGCCGTCGCTCCGGTTCGCAGCAACGTATGGAGTGTCGGAGCGGCGGCGCTTGCGGCTTCCAGCCAACCGGTGGCCGCAGCCATCGTCGCCGGCGGCAGCGCCATTGCGTTGATCCCGCGTCTGCCCCAGGTGCCGCCGCGTCGCGCACTCGGCCTGGCGATACGCGGCCACGTTGCCAGCATCCGCCAGTTCGCCGACGCCACGTGGCGGGTGTGGTGGCCCGTCATCATCGTCGCTGCACTGGCGTCGCGTCGTGCCCGACGCTGGGCCCTGGTCGCAGCACTTGTCAGGCCACACCGCACGTCGCTGTTGTCCGACGTCGCATATGGCTGGGGTGTATGGCGCGGCGCGGTCATCCACCGCACCGTCGACCCGCTCCTCCCCCGGCTTCAGGCGTTTCCCGGACGCGGCGCCCGCCCGTCGCGGCGCGGGGCTACGTTGCCCAGGTGACCATTCGGCTGACGATTCGGACCGCGCTGTGGCGCAGCCACGTCGCCCGAATCGCCAACGACGTCGATGGCCTCGTACCCGTGGTGAAGGGCAACGGGTACGGCTTTGGACGGCGCTGGCTGGCTGACTTCGCTGCCGAGTTCGCCGACACGGTCGCCGTCGGCACGGTGCACGAACTCGACGATGTACCCGACGGCGCCCGAGCGGTCGTGCTCACGCCGACACTCACGGTTCCACCAGCGCTGGCGACCCGACCAACGACCATCCTGACCGTCGGTGCGCCCGAACACATCACGGCGCTGCGCGGCTGGATGGGGGGTGTGGTCGTCAAGCTTCGCTCGTCGATGCGCCGCTACGGCAGCGACGATCTGCTGATCGAGCAGGCCAGAGGTGCCGACCTCGACGTGGTCGGCGTCAGCGTGCACCCGCCGCTCGACGCGTTCGCTGGCACCCGCGCCGACGTGTTGAACGTGCTCGACGGCATCGACGCCGATCTGCCAGCGTGGGTCAGCCATCTCGACCCGGCGACGTATGCCGAGCTCCCGAACGATCGTGAGTATCGACTACGGCTGGGCACCGCACTCTGGCACGGCAACAAGTCGACGCTGCACCTCGACGCCGACGTGATCGCGCAGCAAGGGGCCGAGCGCGGCCAACCGGTCGGGTACCGGCAGGTGCCAACGCCCGCTGACGGAACGATCGTGATGATCGGCGCCGGCAGCGCCAACGGCGTCAGTCCACTTCCCGACGGGCGCAGCCCGTTCCACTTCGCTCGTCAACGGCTAGCCCTGATCGAGCCACCGCACATGCACACCTCGATGGCATTCGTACCCGCCGGTGATCCGATCCCCAACGTCGGCGATTGGGTCGATCTGCAACGGCCGTTGACGATGACGACGGTCGACGAGTTCGACTGGCGCTGACATGACGCTCGACGCTGCGACCCACCCACCGAGCGTCGCCACACGTCGCCGCCTCCCCGGCCCAGACGTGGTCCGCGGTGTGGCGCTGATCGGCGTGGTCGTCATGAACTACCACGGGTACCTGCTGATCGATGGTGGCGGCGACACCGGAAGTGGGTGGGCGGCTGATCTGTTCAACCCGTGGACCGGGCCGCTGTCGACCCGCTTCGCGGCCACCTTCGTGCTCGTTGCCGGCGTGGGTGTGACCCTTATGACCAACAGCGCGCGCATGACCAACAGCGCGCGGCAGAGCACGTCTGCGACGAGTCCCGACGCGCCGACGGCTAACGACACGGGCATCGACGTGCCCAACGGACGCGACGTGCGCACCGCGATGCGTTGGCGACTCGTGCGACGCGGCGTTGTGCTGTACGCCGGCGGTGTGGCCCTCGACGCCGCCTGGCCCGGCACGATCATCCCGTTCTACGGCGGTATGTTCGTGCTCGCTGCGGTGATGTTCACCTGGCGTAGTCGATGGTTGGTGGCGACGGGAGTCGTCGCGGCCGCGC
>JBCBSO010000124.1:0-8927 GCA_039819205.1 Actinomycetota bacterium | reverse complement strand
CCCCCGGCGCCCCCCAGCCCGAGACCGAGGGCGATCCGGGCGGCATCGGTGCGCTGGCCACGATCGATGCGGGCAGCGGGGTGACCACCTGGACGCCCCCGACGGTCGGCACATATCGCTTTCTCGGCTCCGTCACGGACGACACCGCACGGTCCACTCCGTTCACCCAGACGATCACGGTCAGCGAGCCGATCGAGGTTCCCGACCTCGTCGGGCTCGTCGAGGTCGATGCGCGGACGTCGATCGAGTCCGCCCAGCTGAGCGTCGGCGGCGTTGATATCGCACCATCGGTTGACGTGCCCGCGGGCGAGGTGTTCGACCAGTTCCCGCCCGCAGGCTCGGTAGCGGCCGGTGGGGCGCGCGTGTCGATCACCGTGTCGTCGGGTTCGTCGCCCGCCGATTTCGATGGTGACAGCGACGGTTTCACCCCGAACGAGGGCGACTGCAACGACGGTGATCAGTCGATCAATCCCGGCGAGGTGGAGACCGACGGCGACGGAATCGACAGCAACTGCGACGGCGAGGACGACGATCTCGGCGTTGTTGCGGTTGGCATCACCGGCGTCGACAACGACCTACCCGTCGGTCGCTCGCGATCCTTCACCGCACAGGCGCTGCTGACCGACGATCGCGTGATCGACATCACCGAGTTGGCCACCTTCGCCACGACCGACGACAGCATCGCGACGATCGATGGACGCACGGTCACGGCGGTGGCCGCTGGCACGTTCAGCGTCACCGCCTCATACGCCGGATTCACGACGCCCAAGTCCTTGACGGTGATCGAGCCGCTGCCCACCGACGACACCCCACCGGTCGCGGAGATCACCACGCCCCTGCCCGGCGACGAAGTGCCGACACAAGTCGAGGTGATCGGTACCGCAACCGATGCCAATCTCACCGGGTGGACGCTCGTGGCAGTTGATGACCAGGGCAGCGTTCTCGCCTCGGTCGGAGAGGGAACTGCGGCCGTGGAAGATGGACCGCTTGGGACGTTCTTCTCGACGTCGGTGCCGCCGGGCGCGGTGAGCTTGCGTCTGGATGTCGAGGACAGCGGTGGCAACGTAAGCCGGGTCGAGGTGCCGATCGTTGTGCTCGAGGGCTTGCAGGTCGGGATGTTCGAGTTGTTCTTCACCGACTTGATCGTCCCGGCGGCAGGTATCGATCTGGAGGTGGTTCGCCGCTACGACTCCCGTAACTCCGAAGTGGGTGACTTCGGCGCAGGTTGGTCCCTTGACATCGGCGGACCCGACGTAAGCGTGTCGCCCAACCAAGGCGACGGGTGGGATCTGATCGCGGGGCGCTTCGGAACCACCCAGCTGGTCCCCACGACGAATCACCTCGTCACGATCGAGATGCCCGACGGTCAAACCGAGGTGTTTCAACTGACCCCGTCGCCATCGGTGTCACCCTTCCGGCCCTTGCCTCGGACGTTCGCCCAGTACTCGGCACTGCCAGGCACAACAGGATCTTTGGCCGTGTTGGGCGACAACAATCTCGATGTCATCCCCGGCAGCTTCGGGGTGCAGCTATTCGACGCATCAATGGAGGTGTTCGAGCCAGGTCGACTGCGGTACACGACGCAAGACGGCACCGACGTGGTGTTCGATGCTGAACGCAACGTCGAGTCGATCACCGACCCGAATGGCAACACGATCACGATCGACGACGGTGGGATCCGCCACTCCGCAGGTCCGTCGGCGACGTTCACGCGGGACGCACTGGGACGGATCGTTTCAATCACCGACCCTGCTGGGGAAGTGCAGACCTACGAGTACTCGGCGGTCGGCGACCATATCGCACACACCGATCGGACGGGTGCAACGACGACGTTCTCGTACCTCGACGGGCACAAGCTGTTCGAGATTCTCGATCCGCTCGGACGCACCGTCGCGACGAACGAGTATGACGACGCCGGTCGATTGATTCGAGCGGTGGATGCCGAGGGCCGTGAGCGAAGTCAGGAGTACGACGACGAGAACCGTCGTCTCGTCCAAGTAAATCCGGACAGCAGCCGGCGAACGGTTGAGTACGACGCTGACGGGAATATCACTCGCGAGGTCGACGAGCTCGGTCGCGAGACACTTCGGACGTTCGACGCGAACGGCGAGCTCACGTCGGTGACAAACGGCGAAGGTGAAACGACTCTGTTCGAGTTCGACGACGGCGGCCGCGAGACGCGTCGCGAAGACGCCGAGGGAAATGTGGTGACGCACACCTACGACGACAGCGGACGTCTCGTGTCGATGACCGACGCAAACAGCGAGACCACGACGTACACCCGCGACGCGCGTGGCAACGTCCTCGAGATCGAGGCGGCGGATGGCACGAGCGCGTTGTACTCCTACGACGAGAACGGCGAAGTTGCGTCGGTCACGGACGAGGCGGGCGGCGTTACGCGAGTTGAACGCTCGGCGACAGGACAACCGACCCGGTTGACCGATCCACGCGGCTCGGTTGGCGAGTTCGGATACAACGCATCCGGCGTCATGTCGTCGATGGCCCTGACGGTCGGTGGCGAACGAATCGTGACCACGGTCAGTAACGACGCTGAAGGTCGTCCGACCGGGCTTGGGTTGCCGACGGGTGGTGACGTCGTGTACGAGCTCGACTCGGTCGGGCGTCGTGTCGGGATCGTCGACACGGACGGTGACCGAACCACGACCACGTTTGGACCTGACGGTGCAGTTACGGGGGCGTCGTTGCCAACAGGCGGCGTCGCTGTGACCTACGACGGCAATGGTCGTGTTTCGGAACAGACCGATCCCTCCGGGGGAACCCGCCGCATCGGTTACGACCTTGCCGGCCAGATTACCGCGGTCGCGGAGCCTGACCCGGCGACGGGTGGACCGTCCGCCAACGTTCGCACGTTCGCCTATGACGATGCGGGTCGCCCGGTCGCCGTGAACGGCGTCGATGGTTCGACCACGTTGACGTACGACCGCGCAGGCCGGTGGGTCGGGGTTTCAGATTCGACGGGCCAGAGCCTGACACGGACCCTTGACGGCCGTGGTGACGTCGTTGCAGAGACCGACGCTCGCGGGAACGCGACGACGTATGTCCGCGACGAGCTTGGTCGCATCACGTCGACGACGTTCGCCGACGGCGCGAGCGCGTCTATTGAGTATGACCCGCGGGGGCTGATCGCAGCCGAGGTCGACGAGCTTGGCCGGCGCACGGAGTTTGAGTACGACGGTGATGGCCAACTGATTGCTGTCATCGATGCCGCAGGTGGCGTCACGCGATACGGACGCAACGAAGCCGGGTTGCTCACCAGCATCGTCGATGCGCTCGGGCGGGTGACTCGTTATGAGCATGATGCTCGGGGCATGGTGACCGCGGTGATTCGTCCGGGCGGCGCCCGCGAGGAACGACGTTACGACTCGGACGGTGTGCTGGTCGCAATTGTCCATCCCGATGGCGGGGTGACGACGATGGAGAACGACGGCAGCGGTCAGCCGTTGGTCGTGCGTCATGCCGATGGTCGGGTCACCGAGTACGAGCGTGACGGACAGGGCCGCGTGACCTCGATGACCGAGGGTGGCGAGGTCACTCGCCTTGATCGTGACCGGCTCGGCCGTTTGATACGGCGCGTAGAGCCCGATGGTCGCAGCGCCGAGTACGACTGGAGTGCCGACGGCGGCCGTACCTCGATCACGACTCCTTCGGGGACCACGACGTTCGTACTCGATGACCAGCAACGTGTGGTGTCTGCCACTGATGCCGCCGGAGCGAGCAACTTCGACTACGACAACGCAGGCAACCTGACGACGATCACGTACCCGAATGGAATCGTCGAAACACGGAGCTACGACGCACGCAACCGGATCAGTGGGATTCGTGCTGCGAGTTCCACGGTGACCGCAACGGACTTGACCTACACCCGCGATCTTGCAGGTCAGATCACGCAGATCGTCGATGCTGTGTCGGGAACGACAACGACGTACGCCTACGACGCTCTCGGGCGGGTCACCTCCGAACAGCGAAGCGGTGGGTCACTTCCGATGCTCGATGCGAGCTACGTCTACGACGCAGTCGGCAACCGCACGACAGTCGAAGTGAACGGGACAACGACCACCTCAGTGTTCGATGCCGACGACCGCTTGGTCGAAGAGACTGGCCCCAATGGGACGACCGTGTACGGACACGACGTCAGCGGACGCGTGGTGAGGGAGCAAGCACCTGTTGGCGACACGCTCTACGGATGGGACTCCGCTGGTCGGCTCACATCCGTTGTTGATACCTCGGGTGTGACGAGGCACGGCTACGACCCCGACGGCATACGACGATCGACCGAGGCGAATGGCTCTGTGAATCGCTATCAGTACGACTGGTCGGGTGCGTTTCCGCATGTCATCGATGAGTACCGGCCAGATGGCACGCTCGTCGAACGAAGCACCATCGCCGACGACCATCGAATTGCTGTCACGCAGCAGTCGACCGTGCGGTTCCTCCACGCCGACCACCTCGGCTCTACCCGCGCTGCTACGTCGGCGGCCGGAGCACTCCTTGGTACAGCAGCGTGGGACGCGTTCGGTCGCGCCGCGGGAGGCGACCTTGCGCCGAAGTACGGATTCGCTGGTGTTCAGACGTCAGCTGATCTCATTGACCTCCGCATGCGGTGGCTCGACCCCGCAAGTGGGCGCTTCCTCAGCGAAGACCCGCTCGGGGCCACGATTGGTGAGCCTCGCACTCACCACCGCTACGCGTACGCATGGAACGACCCCGTCAACCTGACTGACCCCAGCGGCCTGTCTGTTGGTGTCACCGAGCTTGCAGTGGTGATGGGACTGATCGGTGTGTTGGCAGTTTCCTTCGCAGTCGGATCGGCCCTGTCGATGCGTCGAGGGTCGGTGATCTGGGAGGGCCCGTCGCTCGATGTGTCGTTCAGCATCGGCGAATTCGGGAAGATCGGCGCCGGGATTGGGCTCACGAGTCTGACCGCAACCAACAACGGTGTCACGAACACCGTCGATTCGATCATCTTCAAGCTGGTCGCATCGTTCAGTCCGCTTCCCGACTTCCCGATCGACTTCGACCTGGCTGCCGGGTCCTACCTTCTCAAGTCGGCGGCCGTAATGGGCGGACGGACGGGCGTGGGTCCGATGGCGGTGTCCGGTCCGTGGGCGAGCGTGTCAGCAACGTTCGGGTCCGGCATTCTGAATCCGATCACTGGCGCACGGTCGATCGCCACCGCATTGAGCTCAGACGAAGCCGAGAACAACAACTCCTGGACACCGAACTTCACCATCCAGGGATTCGCATACGGTCTCGACCTGTTGGCGACTGGCTTCAACCTGGTCGGTCAAGGTGTTGTCGGCAGCGTTGGCGCCGGCATCGCCCTCCCGTTTGGCGGCTTCGATCCGGGGTGACAACGCCGGCCTCGTTCACAGCATGAGCTGCATCGATACGACGTCGAGCCATTTGCCGAACTTGCGGCCGACCTGGCGCTCGGTTCCGACGATCTCGAAGCCGCACGCCTCGTGCAGCTTGATCGATGGCACGGTCGTGGCTTCGATGCGCGCCATCACCGAGTGAAAGCCGTGTTGTCGGGCGTCGTCGACGATGTGGGTGAGCAACGCCCGGCCGATCCCTCGGCGGGCTTGCTCGCGATCGACGTACACCGAGTCCTCAACGGTGGGCCGATAGGCGGCCCGTTC
The DNA here is from genome assembly GCA_039819205.1 of Actinomycetota bacterium. Classification (GTDB taxonomy): domain Bacteria; phylum Actinomycetota; class Acidimicrobiia; order Acidimicrobiales; family Ilumatobacteraceae; genus JABSQH01. The sequence continues at coordinate 3,267 of JBCBSO010000124.1, read as the reverse complement.
CTTGTATGGCGACAGCGATCCGAAGCCAACCACGGCACCATCGAGTTCGGCGACCACGGCGGCAAAGGCGCCGGACCGGTCGGCCAGCCACTGGCGCTGCGCATCCAGCGAGCGGGGGACCAGGTCGAACGTGCTGGTGTAGCGCTCGACTTCCACGTTGTAGATCGCCCGAATCGCCGGCGCGTCGTCGACCGTCGCCGGCCGCAGCACGGGCGCAGAGTCGGAGGTCGAAGACATCGGCGGCACGGTAGCGCCCGAGCGTCGGGACACCGCTCCGGGTTCGCCGGTTCGGGCCCTAATCACGGCGTGGTTCTCCCACCTGCGGCGGTACACTGCCCGGCCGGCGTAGCACTGCTGCGCTGGTCAAGGGCGCCCCGGCGTCCGACACAGAGCGCCCTCTTAGCTCAGTCGGCAGAGCACAGCCATGGTAAGGCTGGTGTCGTGGGTTCGATTCCCACAGAGGGCTCGACCAGTGGTCCGGTTCGCCGGGCCGCGAGCCAAACCCTCGGCGGCGTAGCTCAGTTGGTCAGAGCATCCGGCTCATAATCGGAAGGTCATCGGTTCAAGTCCGATCGCCGCTACCAAGTACACGTCCATCACAATCAGAACCAACAGTCACGAACACATCCCAGGAGCACAAGGGTCATGAGCAAGGAAAAGTTTGAGCGTAATAAGACGCATGTGAATATTGGGACGATGGGTCATATTGACCATGGGAAGACGACGTTGACGGCGGCGATTTCGAAGACGTTGTCGGAGCGTGGGTTGGCTGATTTTGCGGCGTTTGACACGATTGATAAGGCGCCGGAGGAGAAGGCTCGGGGGATTACGATTTCGATTGCTCATATTGAGTATGAGACGGAGAATCGGCATTACGCGCATGTGGATATGCCGGGGCATGCTGACTACATCAAGAACATGATCACCGGCGCGGCGCAGGTGGACGGGGCGATTTTGGTGGTCGCCGCGACGGATGGTCCGATGCCCCAGACCCGTGAACACGTGTTGTTGGCGCGTCAGGTGGGTGTGCCCTACATCGTGGTGGCGTTGAACAAGTCCGACATGGTCGACGACGAAGAACTCATCGAGCTGGTGGAGCTCGAAGTCCGCGAGTTGCTGAATGAGTATGAGTTCCCTGGTGATGATGCGCCGGTGATCCAAGTGTCTGCACTCAAGGCCCTCGAAGGGGACGCGGAGTGGCAGGAAAAGATCATGGAGCTGATGAACGCGTGTGATGAGTACATCCCGGAGCCGGTGCGTGAGTTGGATCAGCCGTTCTTGATGCCGATTGAGGATGTGTTCACGATCACGGGTCGTGGCACCGTGGTCACCGGGAAGGTGGAGCAGGGTGTGATCCACACTGGTGACGAGATTGAGATCGTCGGGTTGCGCGAGACGCAGAAGACGACGTGTACGGGTGTGGAGATGTTCCGGAAGCTGCTCGATGAGGGCCAAGCCGGTGACAACATTGGTGCGTTGTTGCGTGGCACTGATAAGGAGGATGTGGAGCGTGGGCAGGTGTTGTGTGCGCCTGGGTCGATTACTCCGCATACCAAGTTTGAGGGTCAGGTGTATGTGTTGAACAAGGATGAGGGTGGCCGTCATAAGCCGTTTTTCAACAATTACCGGCCGCAGTTCTTTTTCCGGACGACGGATGTGACGGGGACGATTGAGTTGCCGTCGGGTACCGAGATGGTGATGCCGGGTGACAATGTGGAGATGACGGTGGAGTTGGGTAAGCCGATCGCCATGGACGAGGGTCTGCGGTTCGCGATTCGTGAGGGTGGCCGCACCGTGGGTGCTGGCCGCGTCACCAAAATCCTCGCCTGAGCCGACTGCTCACTGAAACGGAACTCATCCCATGGCACAGAGCATTCGCATTCGCCTCAAGGCATTCGACCACGAGATCATCGACCAGTCGACGAAGAAGATCGTCGAGACGGTGACCCGTACCGACGCCACCGTGCGCGGGCCGATCCCGCTACCGACCGACAAGCACCGGTACACGGTGATCCGTGGCCCGCACGTCGACAAGGACTCGCGCGAGCACTTCGAGATGCGCGTTCACAAGCGGCTGATCGACATCGTCAACCCCAACGGCAAGACGATCGACAGCCTGCAGCGCATCGAGCTGCCCGCCGGCGTCGACATCGAAATCAAAATCCAAAACGCATAGATCGGCTCGGCCTCACTGCATGTCGGTGGGGCCGAGTCCGGACGGCCGAGCGCCAGCCTTGGTCGCTGGCGCTCCCGGCGGCGGCCTTGGCGACGTCCAGCGCGTTGCGCAGGCGGGCAACTTGTGAAACAGGTGTGAAGAACCTGTTGTGTTCACAACGGAGCGGTGCCTGCCGATAGACACCAGGCATGGCTTCGTTCCCCCCACCCCCTTCCGGAGCCCCGCAATCGCCTCCGGTGCTGCCGGCCTATCGCCCCGCTTCCACCGGTTTCGACGCTCCGGAGCCGACGCCCACCCCTCAGCCGACGAACAAGTCGCCGAAGAAGCGGCGCGGACCGCGTACCGGTCTCATCATCGCCCTCATCGTCGCGGTCGCATGGGTCGCTGGGCTCACCGGTGCGCTCGTCGGCACTCAGGTTGCCGATTGGCTCGACGAGCCGCCGACGTCACCATCGAGCGAGCCGATCAACGTTGCGGCTCCGAATCCCAGCGGTTCGCGCGTCGGTGTCGACGTGGCACAGGTGGTCGACTACATCGCCCCGTCGGTCGTCACGATCAGTGCCGACGTCGGCGGCGGCCAGTCGCTCGGCACCGGTGTGATCATCTCGCCCGACGGCGAGATCTTGACCAACGCCCACGTGGTCGAGGGGGCATCGGAGATTCGTGTGCGTCTCTCCGGCGAGACCGAGCCTCGTGAGGTGAACCTGCTCGCCGCCGACCGTGGTAACGACCTTGCGTTGCTGCGGATGAACGGCGACGGTTTCCAGGCCGCGACCTTCGCCGACCCGAACAGCATCGACATCGGCGACGAGGTCGTGGCGATCGGCTTCGCGCTCGGTCTCGACGGCGATCCATCGGTAACGCTCGGCATCGTGTCGGCACTCGACCGCACCATCGGTACTGAGGGTGCGTTCCTCGATGGCCTCATCCAAACCGACGCGGCGATCAGCTCCGGCAACTCGGGTGGCCCGCTGGTCAACGGCCAAGGTCAGGTCGTCGGCATCAACACCGCGGTCGCCCGCGGCGGCACGTTCACCGCCGCCACCAACGTCGGCTTTGCGATCTCCGCTGCGGAGGCACTCCCGATCATC